>NZ_JAGRQY010000037.1:0-34261 GCF_018223905.1 Klebsiella sp. 28 | reverse complement strand
GCAATGGGTTATTGTATCTTTGGTTGGTTGTTGTTAATTTTATGAAATAAAATGCACAAATAGCAATCAAGCACATTATTCATTATGGAAATTTATTTTGTGTGAATGTAAATATCCAGGGAATTATCAACCCAGCTTGCGATATTTAAGGAATGAATAGCTTTAAGCGTACGGGAGATAATAAGGACATCTCTTCAGCCTGTGCGCATTGGCAGCATAAGTCGCGAGAAGGCGCAGAAGACAAAGATGAAACTGCTGCCTGTGACGCAGGTTAGCGGTATAATGTGATGCGTGTCACGTTTTGAGTGACAATAGTCTGTTGTGTCACGGAGAGGAATGAGATGGAAGAGCAGGCAAAACGCAGCCCGGGAGGGAAACTTGCGCTCTGGGCGTTGTATGCTTTTTGCGGATATTGTGTCTGGGTCATTGTGCGTTACTGGTGGGTAGTGGGAAAAATTCACAGCGTTCCCGGCGCCAGCGTGGAGGGTGATTTTGGAACAACGGCCGGGAAATGGCTTGGCGCCCTGTTGGGTATGCTGGTCCTCGGCGGCATTGGCTCTATTCTCGGCGCGGTCGTCTGGTATACGCGTCCATCCCGCGGCGAGCAGGATCATCAGCGCTAAAATTGCTATGCTCGAGGCTGACCCTCAGAAAAAGGAAAGCCTATGGACCTGGTTGACTGGCAGCAACGATTTGAGCGCTGGATACTGACGCACCATGCGCAGGATGACGCCGCACACGATCTGTCCCATTTTCGTCGCGTCTGGGCGACCGCCACTCAGCTGGCCGCGGGGGAGGAAGTCGACCGGCTGGTACTCCTCACGGCCTGCTATTTTCATGACATCGTCAGCTTGCCAAAAAATCATCCGGAGCGAAGTCGATCCTCGATGATGGCCGCCGAGAAAACCCTCGCCATTCTGCAGTCGGCCTTTGCTGATTTTCCTGCGGATCGTTACCCGGCGGTCAGCCATGCCATCGAGGCGCACAGCTTCAGCGCGGCGATCCCACCGCGCACGCTGGAGGCGAAAATAGTTCAGGATGCCGATCGACTCGAGTCGCTGGGAGCCATTGGTCTGGCGAGGGTCTTCGCTGTCGCCGGCGCCCTGAATACCATCTTGTTTGATGCCGAAGATCCTTTTGCTGATCGGCGGGCGCTGGATGACCGCAAATATGCCCTCGACCATTTCCAGTGCAAACTTCTGCGCCTGCCGGAAACCATGCAAACTGATAAGGGGAAAGCGATGGCGCAGCATAATGCCCGTTTTCTCGTCGAATTTATGGCTAAGCTCAGCGCGGAGCTGCAGGGGGAGCCGCTGGCGCTGGATGAAGCGGTTTTGCGCCGCTTTGCACCGCAGGCGTCAACCGACCGGTGATTTATGGTACTCTCTGCCAAAATCGTCCGCGTTGGTTGAGGATATGCCGCAAAAGTTAAGCAAGGAACACAGGTCGTTGTCGTTGGCTGAACAGGCCGGGGAAGACGCTGAGGCGCTGCTGCGTCAGCTGATGACGATCTACGATGTAAAAACGCTGGTTGCCGAACTGGTGAGCGTCGGCGAACAGCACTGGAGCGCGGCGATCCTCAAGCGCGTGGCGGCGCTTGGCCGCGCGGCGGAGCGTTTGCGCCCGCAGGAAGTTGCTCATCTGGCGACGCTCCTGCCTTCGCCGCCGGCCCATCATCCGCACTATGGGTTCCGTTTTATCGATCTGTTTGCCGGTATTGGCGGGATCCGCAGTGGTTTTGAAGCCATCGGCGGGCAGTGCGTTTTCACCAGCGAGTGGAACAAGCACGCGGTACGCACCTATAAGGCCAACTGGTACTGTGATCCGCAGCAGCACCGTTTTAATGAAGATATCCGCGATATTACCCTCAGCCAACGCTCTGACGTTAGCGACGAGGAGGCGGCGCGGCATATTCGCGAATCTATCCCTCAGCATGATGTGCTGCTGGCTGGCTTCCCCTGCCAGCCTTTCTCGCTTGCCGGCGTCTCTAAGAAAAATGCGATGGGCCGTGCGCATGGCTTTGCCTGCGAAACCCAGGGAACGCTGTTTTTTGACGTGGTGAGAATTATCGCGGCTCGTCAGCCAGCGATTTTTGTGCTGGAGAATGTCAAAAACCTCAAAAGCCACGATCAGGGGCGCACCTTCCGTATCATCATGCAGACGCTGGATGAGCTGGGATATGAAGTAGCTGACGCGGGGCATACCGGGCCGGATGACCCGAAGGTGATTGACGGGCGCCATTTCTTGCCTCAGCACCGGGAGCGCATCGTGCTGGTGGGTTTCCGTCGCGATCTGCAGCTGCATGCTGGATTTACGCTGCGCGACATCGCGGCGCAGTACCCGGCGGTGCGGCCAACATTTGGCGAGCTGCTGGAGCCGACGGTCGATGCGAAATTTATTCTTACGCCGGTGCTGTGGAAATATCTTTATCGTTATGCCCGCAAGCATCAGGCGCGGGGCAATGGCTTTGGTTATGGCCTGGTTGACCCCGCCAATCCCCACAGCGTGGCCCGGACGCTTTCTGCCCGCTACTATAAAGATGGTGCCGAAATTCTCGTCGATCGCGGCTGGGACCGGCCGCTCGGTGAGAAGCATTTTGACGATCCGCTGAATCAACAGCGGCGGCCTCGCCGGTTGACGCCGCGCGAATGCGCCCGGCTGATGGGCTTTGAATCCCCGCAGGGGGCGCGTTTTCGCATCCCGGTATCGGATACGCAGGCCTATCGTCAGTTTGGCAACTCGGTGGTGGTTCCGGTCTTCGCCGCGGTGGCGAAACTCCTGGCGCCGCGCATCGCTCAGGCGGTGGCGCGCCGTGAAGCGGATGATAATGATGGCGGATGTTCACGATAAAGCGACGCGCAGTAAAAATATGCGGGCGATCGCCACGCGCGATACGGCGATCGAAAAGCGGATAGCGGCGCTGCTGACCGGGGCGGGATTCACCTTTGTTGCCCAGGATCGCGCGCTGCCGGGACGTCCCGATTTCTCTTTACCCGACTACCGTTGCGTTATCTTTACTCACGGCTGTTTCTGGCATCACCATGACTGCTATCTGTTTAAGGTGCCGGCCACCCGCACGGCATTCTGGCTGGACAAAATCGCCGGTAACGTGGCGCGCGACGCCCGCGACCGGCAAAAGCTGGCCGAAGAGGGCTGGCGGGTATTAATCATCTGGGAATGCGCCCTGCGCGGGCGCCTTAGGCTGAGTGATGCGGCGCTCACCGAACGTCTGGAAGAGTGGATCTGCGGCGCCGGACACGACGCGCAGATCGATACGCAGGGGATCCGCGAACTGACGACTACTTCGACGCCTTACAAGGAGTAGCCTCGCTGCGGACGGGGAAGAGATATTTCCCCAGCGTTACCAGCACTACGGCGAAAATAATCACCGCCAGCGCCAGCCACTCAATGAGCGACAGGCTCTCGCCGCCGAACCCAGTACCGAGGAGCACCGCGACCACCGGATTAACATAGGCGTAGCTGGTGGCGACCGCAGGGGTGACATTGCGGATTAAAAACATGTAGGCGTTAATGGCGATCAGCGAGCCAAAGATGGCCAGATAGGCCAGGGCGGCGATCCCGGACCAGGAAGGGACGCGGGTTAAGGTTTCACCGCTCAGCCATGAGGCCGCCAGCAGGACGATCCCGGCGGCGAGCATCTCGATTGCCCCCGCCATCATGCCGGTCGGCAGTACGATTCGCGAACCGTAAACCGAGCCGAAGGCCCAGCTTAGGGAACCAATCAGGATCAGCAGTGCGCCCCAGGGGTTGCCGTTCAGGTTGCCTCCGCTGTTGAGCATCACGATACCCGCAAGGCCAATGGCAATGCCCAGCCACTCCAGTTTACGGGTGGCGATGCCGAAAAAGCGGCTGAAGCATAAGGTGAACAGCGGTACGGTGGCGACCATCACCGCCGCGATGCCGGAGGGGACGTGCTGATGTTCAGCCAGCGTCACGAAGCCGTTGCCAACCGCAAGCAGCAACACGCCGATCAGCGCAGCGTTAAGCAGCGGACGACGCGCCGGTAGCTTATGGCCGGTGGCCAGTAGCCACCCCAGCAACAGCACGCCGGCAGCGAGAAAACGAATGCCGGCCATCATTAGCGGCGGCCAGCTGGCGACCCCGACGGCGATAGCGAAATAGGTAGAGCCCCAGATGATATACAGCGCAAACAGCGCCCCGATGAGCGGTAAAAGCTGACGGGTAGACATACTTCCTCACGACGGTGCAGAGATAGAAAGGGGACATATAGTAAACGTGAAAACTATCGTGCTGGCGAGTGGTTAATTTGCGTCAGGTTGTTAAATTTATATTGACTAATTGTACCTTGGGCACCGGCCGTTTTTTAACGCATACTCGAGGGAGACATTGATGAAAAGAGAAGGAAAATCATTTTGGCAGGAAGTAGTCTTTTAACATTACTTGATGATATCGCCACGCTGCTGGACGATATTTCCGTGATGGGCAAGGTAGCGGCGAAAAAAACGGCGGGGGTGCTGGGCGACGATTTGTCTCTCAATGCCCAACAGGTTACCGGCGTGCGGGCGAATCGCGAGTTGCCCGTGGTCTGGGGAGTGGCGAAAGGGTCGTTCGTTAACAAAGTGATCCTCGTGCCACTGGCTTTGTTGATCAGCGCCTTCATCCCCTGGGCGATTACGCCATTGTTGATGCTGGGCGGCGCGTTTCTCTGTTTCGAAGGGGTGGAGAAGGTACTGCACAGTCTGGAAGCGCGGAAACACAAAGAGGATCCTGAACGGCGGCAGCAGCGTCTCGCCGCGCTGGCGGAGCGCGATCCGCTGGCCTTTGAGCGTGACAAAGTAAAAGGCGCGATTCGCACCGATTTTATTTTGTCCGCGGAAATTGTCGCCATTACCCTCGGCATCGTGGCGGAAGCTCCGCTGCTTAACCAAATCCTTATTCTTTCGGGGATTGCGATTCTGGTCACTATCGGGGTGTATGGCCTGGTGGGGGTGATCGTCAAGCTGGACGACATGGGTTACTGGCTGGCGGAAAAACGTAGTGCGCTGGCGCAGTGGCTGGGTAAAGGGCTCCTGGCCGTCGCTCCCCGCCTGATGAAGGTGTTGTCCATCGTCGGGACGCTGGCCATGTTCCTCGTCGGCGGGGGGATAGTCGTTCACGGTATTGCGCCGCTGCATCATGCCATCGAGCACTGGAGCGCGGGGTTGGGTGGGGTGATGGCCTCCACGCTGCCGGTCGTCGCCAACCTGGTGCTGGGTTTTATCATCGGCGCGGTGGTGCTGGCGGGCGTTAAGGCGGTGAGCAGCCTGCGTGGCGCTGGAAAGTAGCATGGCGAAACGCAGCGTAACGGCGCCGCGTGTTCTACCCTAAAACGCCCCGGGTATCGACAGAGACCGGGGCGCTGACGCCGCGAGGTTTGCGCAACGTACTGCGAGAGAAAGATGGATAAGCCACTGCGGTTGAAGTTAAAAAAGTGCTACCACCTGGCTCGCCCGGCGCATGTGGTTAACGCTTGTTTTATCGCAGTGCTGTTTTTCTCCACGCTGCTGATCTGGCGTGAAATCAATGTCCTGGAAGAGGCCTACGTGGCCAACCAGCGTAACAATCTGGCTAACGTCGCTCATGAAATGGATGGGCTGTTGCAGTTCAACATCGACAGAATGATGTTTTTTCGCCATGGGATGCAGGCGGCGCTCGAACAGCCGCTCGATATCGATGTATTGCGTAAGGCCAGCCAACGCTATCTGAGCCAGCGCCATCAGCAGGCCTGGCGGGTGGCGCTACCGAATCGGCGTACGCTGCCGGTGTTTGGCATCTCGGGCAGCGTCGCTGGCGACAACCCTATCCTGCTGGTGGACGATCCGCTGGCGGCTGATGAACTAATGGCGACGCTCGAGCTGGGTTATCTGCTAAATCTGACGCAGCACGATCGCGATTTCGCCGAGCGGATGCAGTATATCTCTCGTAGCGGCTTTTTTACCTCGACCCTGCCGCTGCGGGATGAGTCGCAGGTGATAACGCACTATTCCCAAGCCCTCGGCGCTCCGTGGTTTACCCGCCAGACCCAACGAAATAATCCGGGGCGAGGCGTTATCTGGCAAACCTTTCCTGACGATGACCCGCAGCTGGAAGAGCAGGTGGTCACCGCTTCGATACCGTTGGATTTTGCCGGTTACTGGCGCGGCGTGCTGGCGATGGATTTCTCAGTCAGTGAAATCAAAGCGTTTTTGGTTAGCGCCATGCAGGGGGGACAAGAGGGAGAGTACCAACTTTATGATAGCCATTTGAACCTGCTGGCTTCTTCCGCGCCGGGGAATGTCCTGACCCTGCTGTCCCCGCGCGAGCAGGAGCTGCTGAGCCGCGCGTTTGTCCATGATAACCAGGGAGGGCTGCGTCTGCTGACGCGCTATATCAGCTGGGCCAAACTGCGCAATTTTGACGGCGTGCTGCTGCGGATCCACACTCTGCGGGAAGGCGTCCGCGGGAACTTTGGCACCATCACCATCGCCCTGACCCTGATGTGGGTCCTCTTCACCTTGATGCTGTTGCTCTCCTGGCTGGTGATCCGCCGCATGGTCCGCAACATGAGCGTTTTGCAAACCTCTCTGGAGTGGCAGGCATGGCACGATGCCTTGACCCGCCTGCTCAATCGCGGGGCGCTGTTTGAACAGGCGATGGCGGTAGCCAGCGACTGCCAGCGCAGCGGACGGCCGCTGGCGGTGATCCAGCTCGATCTGGATCATTTTAAGCACATCAACGATCGCTATGGTCATCAGGCGGGGGACAGGGTGCTGTCGATGGTGGCCAGTACGCTGTCCAGCGCGGTTCGGCAGGGCGATCTGCTGGGCAGAGTGGGCGGAGAAGAGTTTTGTATCGTGATGCCGAATACCACCCTGCAGGAAGCGGCGGCGGTGGCGGAGCGATTGCGCCAGCGTATTCAGGGACGGGAAGTCTTTTTGCATAACAACGTGACGCTGCGGGTTAGCGCCTCGTTAGGGGTGAGCGCCAGCGAAGAGCGGGTGGAGTATCAGTTTGAAGCGCTGCAGTCGGTGGCCGATGGGCGACTCTATCTGGCCAAGCAAAATGGGCGTAACCAGGTCTGTTTTCGCAGCGCAGCGTGAGTAAAACGTTTCGATGTCGATTGGCAAAATGAGAATTATCTTAAAGTGATCGCAGGCGATCGCGCTATCGAATGAAACCGGTTTGCGGCTAAGCCTTCTCACATCAGCCTTGCAGCCCGGTCAGTCACCAGGCGCCAACATTCTCAATATTTTGCGTCATGAATATCTCTTGTCATGCAAAATAATTGAGGATAATGTTTCAACGCATCGGATTTCCCGGTGTAACGAATTTTCAAGTGCTTCTTGCATTAGCAAGTTTGATCCCGACTCCTGCGAGTCGGGATTTTTTTCGCCTGCCGCTAACGGTTGGCTTCACTGGCGCTGAAATCGTGAATATCGAGTTCGAATGCCTCCGCCAGCTCACGCCAGGTATGTGACCCGCGGCCATCGATGCTGGCGCGCTGCGGGTCGTCCAGCGTGCGATGGACTTCGCTTTCGCTGATCTCATTTATCGCCGCCAGCAGGGCATCTACGTTGACGTCAAGGTCGTCCCCGGTCTGGCCTGTTAATTGGTGCTTCATCATTACCCCCTCGCTGAGCGTTGCTCAAGCCTCTCTAAGTATAGCCGGTCTAAAAAAGCGCCAGTCACGTGCCGCGACGCTGCGAGTTGCGTGGTTTTGTTCTACACTGGCTGAAAATATAGAGGAGATGATTATGCAGGTGAACGATCGTGTCACGGTGAAGACCGACGGTGGCCCACGTCGATCGGGGGTAGTGCTGGCGATTGAGTCGTTTAGTGAAGGAACGATGTATCTGGTTTCACTGGAAGACTATCCTCTGGGGATCTGGTTTTTTAATGAAATAGGCCACCCGGATGGGATTTTCGTGGAAAAAGAGGTCTCGTAAAACTGAACTGGCGGGAGCGCCGCCAGTTTGTTTCAGCGCATATTTACCTGAATACCGGAGGTGATGTTTTCGGTCAGCCGAACGATATGATAAATCACCTGCTTATTATGCGTTTGTATTTTCTTTTTAATATTGCCTTTATGCGACGATACCGTCTTCGCTTTGATGTTCATTTGCGTTGAGATTTGCGAAGTACCATGCCCGGCCATCCACATTTGCAGCATATTTGATTCTGTTTTACTCAGTGACAATGTCGGTAAAGTTAACTGCCCTACACTGGTGTTTTTGTATTTAAGATAATTAACCAGAATAACATCAAGGTCTTTTGGGGTTATCGATTTTGAACTGATTAGCAGATTCTTCCGTACCCGCAAATAGCGGTCAAAATGGATGTTCGCCAGCGACATAAAGATAACAAACAGCGTCGCCGGGTTTTGCGTAATGATCTGGCGAATAATGCCATTACTTTCATCATCATGCACGAAACAGTCTTCATTCAGAAACACCACCGCCGGGCAACACGACGTACAGTGTTTCTGCAGATCCGCAGCACTGTTGACCTCAACGATTTCCTGTTTTTTAATTCCCCGACTGGTCAGATATCCCGTCAATCCCAACCGGGTATAGCTGCACAAATCCATAATCATCGTTGACATGACCCATCCTCAATCAACACGTAACGATATACACTTCGCACTGGCTGTGCGAAGCAGTCCTTGCGGGCGATAATAATAGTAGGTTTAGAAAGAACCCATTAGCTCCATTAAACTATTCCGCATCTGTGCATATAATTTGCCAGGAAAACTCTTAAAGTAAAGTCAAGAACCGGTAGTGTGACCGAATTAAAAACAAAAAGTGCCCGTAGATGCTATGGTTACGCGCCCAGTATTCTTTTACTTTCAGAATTTCCTTACTTCAAATGAAACCCACGTTAGCGGTTGCTAGCTTGCTCGCTTATCCCTTTGCGGTGGGGGTGGAAGGCTTAACGCTTTAATGCCACAATACTTTTTTATCGGCTTGTGGGATGAATGATGAAAAAGTTATTTTTTGCTGGCATGGTGGTGGCGCTGGCCGGTTGCGTACAGGTTGATCGTTATGAGGACGTCGTTAAAGCGCCGGCGCCGGCTGGCCTTGCAGGTTTTTGGCAAACGAAAGGGCCGCAGAGCGCGATGATGAGTCCTGACGCCATTGCCAGCCTGATTGTCACCAAAGAAGGGGACACCTTCGACTGCCGCCAGTGGCAGCGCGTGATTGCGCAGCCGGGGAAACTGATGAATCGTGACAGTGAGATCTACAACGTGACCGCTTCCCTGGACATCTATCCTGTCGAGCGCGAGGGCAACACGATCTCCTACGATCGGATGACGTTGTCCCGTGTTGAACGTCTCACTCCGGAGTGCGAGAAGGCGTGGGCCAAAGCGCGAGCGACGGGGCCCGTTAGCGCGCCGGCCTCCACGCGCTGAGATTTTGGCGGGCCATAGCTGGCCCGCCCGGCGTCAGGGAACTACAGCACCTCCTCTAACACCCACACGCTCACGCTCCCCCCGTTACATGTAAAGGTCGCGCAGCCTTCGCCATCGGTTTCGACAATCTCTTCCCGGTTACCGAGAAAATCCCGCCAGCGTTTGTTGCCATAGTTTTCGCCCAGCGTCAGCGTCTTTTCGCCTTCATCGCCATTGGACATGATCACCACGCAGCCTGGATCGTCGTCAGTACCGCTACGACTAAAGGCGATGCAGTTAGGATGATCGAACCAAAGGGTTTGCACGCCATGGGCAAAACGCTGACGGGCGTCGATCAGCTCGTGGAGTTGTTCGATAACGGGCATCTCAATGGCATATGTCTCTCCGTCGCCGCCGGTATCCTCATAGGAAGCGCCGAAGAGATCGGCATAAAAGACCGAGGGCACGCCATTCTCCCGCAGCAGGATCAGCGCATAGGCGAGGGGCTTGAACCAGGGTTCAACCGGCGCCTCGAGGGCCTGCAGCGGCTGCGTATCATGATTGGTGACCAGAGTGACGGCATGGAAAGGGTCGGCTTCCACCAGCGTCCCGCTGAAAATCTGGCTCATGTCATAATCGCGGCCCTGGCGTGACGCTTCATGAAATTTCATCTGCAGTGGGGCATCAAACAGCATCGTTTTGCCCTCGACCAGGTCGATATACTGCTGGAGCTTCTCCACTTCATGGGACCAGTATTCCGCTACAATAAACAGCGGCTGCGGGGCCACCTCCTGAACATGCTCGATCCACGCTTTATAAAACCAGGCGGGGATATGCTTGACCGCGTCAAGACGAAAACCGTCGCAGCCGGTCTGCTCCATTACCCAGCGCGCCCAGTATTTGATCTCCTCGGTCACTGCATGATTGCGGAAATCGATATTGGCGCCCATCAGATAGTCAAAGTTGCCGAGCTCATCATCGACCTGTTCATTCCAGCCTTCGCCGGTGTAATCGTTGACGATTTTAAACACACCGTCTTCCGTCGGGTTCTCGATGTGGTCAATGCCGCTAAAACATTTGTAGTCCCAGACAAACTGCGAATACTGTCCGGCGCGCACCGGGAAGGTGTAGCGCGTCCATGCCTCGCACTCAATGATCTCCTCGTCAATTTGCGTACGATCCTGCTCATCGACGCGCTGAACGCGCAGAGCCTCTTTTTCATCAGCGCCCATTTTATGGTTGACAACCACATCCAGCAGTACGGCGATATTGTGCTCCTTCAGGGCGTTGATCGCCGCCAGCAACTGCGCTTTGTCGCCATATTTGGTGGCGACAGACCCTTTTTGATCAAACTCGCCGAGGTCAAAGAGATCGTAGGTATCATAGCCGACGGAGTAACCGCCCGAGGCGCCTTTGTAGGCGGGTGGCAACCAGACCATATTGATGCCGATTTCATTCAGGCTGGGCGCCAGCGCTTCGACCTCAGGCCACAGCTCGCCGCCGGTGGGGTAGTACCAGTGAAAACATTGCAATAAGGTGGGGTTTTTCATCTTCCATGCTCCAGACGTCAACAGGCTGACCTTTGCAGTATGGGAGATATCCAGCAAAAAGGGTGAGGAAAGCCCTGATTTTCGCTATACCCTAAAGCGGATCATATATAATAAATTTGCATAAGATGTAGCGTAACGATGTTGGTGTCAGGGCATTAAGCGCCTTACACTACAGGAAAATCCTAACCTTCGGGGTATCTATGAAATTAGCACTTCTGGGTCGTCAGGCGATGATGGGCGCGATGGCCGTTGTTTTGATGGCTGGCGTCAGCGTGAAAACTTTTGCGGCGGAAAACCTGCTCAATCAGATTAAAGAGCGCGGCACCCTACGCGTGGGCCTCGAAGGCACCTACCCTCCCTTTAGTTTCCAGGGGGATGACGGCAAGCTGACCGGGTTTGAAGTGGAATTCGCTAACGAACTGGCGAAACATCTTGGCGTGAAGGCCGATCTCAAACCGACCAAGTGGGACGGTATGCTGGCCTCGCTGGACTCCAAGCGTATCGACGTGGTGATTAACCAGGTCACTATCTCTGACGAACGTAAGAAGAAATACGATTTCTCCACCCCATATACCGTCTCCGGCGTGCAGGCGCTGGTGAAGAAGGGTAACGAAGGCGTGATTAAAACCGCGGCGGATCTGAAAGGCAAGAAAGTGGGCGTCGGACTGGGCACTAACTATGAAGAGTGGCTGCGTCAGAATGTCCAGGGCGTGGACGTCCGTACCTATGATGACGATCCCACCAAATACCAGGATCTGCGTGTAGGTCGTATTGACGCCATTCTGGTAGACCGTCTGGCGGCGTTGGATCTGGTGAAGAAAACCAACAATACGCTGGCGGTAACCGGCGAAGCCTTCTCTCGTCAGGAAGCTGGCGTTGCGCTGCGTAAAGGCAACGACGACCTGCTGAAAGCGGTAGATGGCGCGATTGCAGACATGCAGAAAGATGGCAGCCTGAAGGCGCTGTCCGAGAAATGGTTTGGCGCTGACGTGACGAAATAACGGACAGCGGTGAAAAAAGGCGCTCCTGGAAGCGCCTTTTTTTATTTAGCGCGTAACTGTGTGCATAATGAAGCATAACTGAGTCAGGAGGGGCCATGTCACTGCAAAACTTAACCCGCTTTCCGCGCCTGGAATTGATCGGCGCGCCGACGCCGCTGGAGTATCTCCCGCGTCTGTCCGATCACCTTGGGCGCGAAATTTTTATTAAACGTGATGATACGACGCCGCTGGCGATGGGGGGCAACAAACTGCGTAAGCTGGAGTTTCTCGCCGCCGATGCGCTGCGCGAGGGCGCGGATACCTTAATCACCGCCGGCGCGATCCAGTCTAACCATGTGCGTCAGACGGCGGCAGTCGCTGCGAAACTGGGACTGCATTGCGTGGCGCTACTGGAAAATCCCATCGGCACCCGGGCGGAGAACTATCTGAGCAATGGCAACCGTCTGCTGCTGGATCTCTTTAACACCCAGGTTGAGATGTGTGATGCCCTGACCGATCCCGCCGCCCAGCTCGATGAGCTGGCGACCCGCATTGAGGCGCAGGGGTATCGTCCGTATGTTATTCCGGTCGGCGGCTCCAATGCCCTCGGCGCGTTAGGCTATGTGGAAAGCGCACTGGAAATCAGCCAGCAGTGCGAAGACGCGGTGGCGATCTCGTCAGTCGTGGTCGCCTCCGGCAGCGCCGGCACCCATGCCGGATTGGCGGTCGGCCTTGAACAGCTGATGCCGCAGGCGGAACTGATTGGGGTGACCGTGTCGCGCTCGGTCGCTGACCAGTTGCCGAAAGTGGTGGCGCTGCAGCAGGCCGTGGCCAACAGTCTCGAGCTACAGGCGAAGGCTGAAATTATACTGTGGGATGACTACTTTGCCCCAGGATACGGTACGCCAAACGAAGATGGGATGGCCGCCGTGAAGCTGCTGGCGCAGCTGGAAGGTATTTTGCTCGACCCGGTCTATACCGGCAAAGCGATGGCCGGGCTTATCGACGGCATCACGCAGAAGCGCTTTAAGGATGAAGGGCCGATACTGTTCGTCCACACTGGCGGAGCGCCGGCGCTGTTTGCCTATCATCCTCACCTCTAATACAGAAACGACAGCATGCAAGAAAGTATCCAACTGGTCATTGATTCCGCCCCTTTTCTGCTGAAAGGGGCCGTCTTTACGCTGCAGCTGAGCATTGGCGGGATGTTTTTCGGCCTGGTGCTGGGCTTTATCCTGGCGCTGATGCGCATGTCGCCAGTCTGGCCGGTAAAATGGCTGGCGCGCATGTATATCTCCATTTTCCGCGGCACGCCGCTTATCGCCCAGCTGTTTATGATCTACTACGGCTTGCCGCAGTTCGGCATTGAGCTTGACCCGATCCCGGCGGCGATGATCGGCCTGTCGTTGAATACTGCGGCCTATGCGGCGGAAACGCTGCGCGCGGCCATCGCCTCGATTGATAAAGGGCAATGGGAAGCGGCGGCCAGTATCGGTATGACGCCCTGGCAGACGATGCGTCGGGCCATTTTACCCCAGGCGGCGCGGGTCGCTTTGCCGCCGCTGTCGAACAGTTTTATCAGCCTGGTAAAAGATACCTCGCTGGCGGCAACGATCCAGGTGCCGGAGCTGTTCCGTCAGGCGCAGCTAATTACCTCGCGAACCCTGGAGGTCTTCACCATGTATCTGGCGGCCTCCCTGATCTACTGGGTAATGGCGACAGTGCTCTCCTCGCTGCAGAATTATTTTGAAAACCAGCTGAACCGCCAGGAGCGTGATCCGAAATGAGTGCGATAGAAGTGAAAAGCCTGGTAAAAAAATTCCATGGCCAGACGGTGCTCCATGGTATCGACCTGGAGGTACAGAAAGGGGAAGTGGTGGCGATCATCGGCCCCAGCGGCTCGGGCAAAACCACCCTGCTGCGTAGCATCAACCTGCTGGAGCAACCGGAGAGCGGCACTATCCGCGTCGGCGATGTGACGATCGACGCCGGTCGCAGCCTCGGGCCGCAGAAAGGGCTCATTCGCCAGCTGCGCCAGCACGTCGGCTTTGTCTTCCAGAACTTTAATCTGTTTCCCCACCGTACGGTGCTGGAGAACATTATTGAAGGGCCGGTCATCGTAAAAGGTGAAGATAAGCAGGAGTCCATGGCGCGGGCGCGCGAACTGCTGGCGAAGGTGGGGCTCAGCGGAAAAGAGAATAGCTATCCGCGCCGTCTCTCCGGCGGGCAGCAGCAGCGAGTGGCTATTGCCCGCGCGCTGGCTATGCGTCCGGACGTGATCCTGTTTGATGAACCCACCTCGGCCCTCGATCCTGAGCTGGTGGGGGAGGTGCTCAACACCATCCGTCAGCTGGCGCAGGAAAAACGCACCATGGTGATCGTGACCCATGAAATGAGTTTCGCCCGCGACGTAGCCGATCGGGCGATATTTATGGATCAGGGACGCATTGTCGAACAAGGCGAGGCAAAAGCGTTGTTCGCTTCGCCCCAGCAGCCGCGTACCCGTCAGTTCCTTGAAAAATTCCTGATGCAGTAAAGCATGGGCTGGCGTGGCGGCTCAGCTTCGCGGGAGCCGCCGCGTTTAGCCCACTCTCGCGGCGGGGTAACGCCCCCGCGACACGTCTTTGCGCTATTGACTCCCACGGCCGTATACACCGCTTCCCATCGCCCTTGGCAGGGTGTAGAACATGATGGGAGAAAAACGCTATGTTTCTGTGCGGCGAGCGGGAAAATGGCAAGCCTTCAGACTAATAAATGCGACAGCTACGATATTTTATACATATAAATAAGATTTATGTGTTAGTTTTCTGTATTTATAATAATGATTATCAATCAGGAGTTATATGCACAGCTATGAGGGACAATGATTTTTTCAGCTGGCGGCGGGATATGCTGCACCAATTTCAGTCCATGGCCACCGGCGAGGAGGTTTATAATCTCCTGCAACGTGAAACCGAAGCGCTGGAATATGATTACTACACGCTTTGTGTGCGCCACCCGGTGCCTTTCACCCGCCCCCGCGTTACGTTCCAGTCGACTTACCCCCGCGCATGGATGTCGCACTATCAGGCAGAAAATTATTTCGCGATAGATCCTGTGTTACGGCCGGAGAATTTTATGCGTGGCCATCTGCCATGGAACGACAGCCTGTTTCGTGATGCGCCGGCATTGTGGGACGGGGCGCGTGACCATGGTCTGCAAAAGGGCGTGACGCAGTGCCTGACGTTGCCAAACCATGCTCAGGGATTTCTCTCTGTCTCCGCGAACAATCGTCTGCCGGGCGGTTACCCTGAAGATGAGCTTGAGCTGCGTCTGCGAACGCTGACTGAACTAAGCTTGCTGACGCTGCTGCGTCTGGAAGATGAGATGGTGATGCCGCCGGAGATGAAGTTCAGCCGCCGCGAACTGGAAATCCTCAAATGGACGGCGGAAGGAAAGACTTCGGCGGAGGTGGCGATGATTCTCTCGATTTCGGAAAATACGGTGAATTTCCATCAGAAGAATATGCAGCGGAAATTTAATGCGCCGAATAAAACGCAAATTGCCTGCTACGCCGTGGCGACTGGGCTAATCTGAATGCGCCTGCCGTTCTGCGTGTCAGACGTGATACCGGCTGTCAGTGATACTTTCAGCCGGCACAGGATTACTGCCGATAGGCTTGTTTAATCTGCTTAACGGTGCTGGAGAATACGGCGGCCTGAGCCTCATCTTCCATCTGTGAAATCTGCTTTTCCATTTTAATAATCACGCGCCCCGCATCCGCCTGGCCCATCGCCTGCAGCATCAGCGTAATCATCGCTTTCAGGCAGGAGACTTCCTGCGCCAGTTCCTGCTTATTTTCTGCAGTGGAAAAATCTGGTGTGCTCATCGATATCCTCGTTTACTCGCTGCGCTATTGCGCTCTACTCAATGTGAAGGCCGCGCAGTATACCACAAGCGACAGAAAAAAAAGGTGTGCTTAATTTCTGTTCTCTCATCTGAGCTGTGAATGTTTTGATGCTTCGGATAATACGTAATAGCCGTCGGCAAGCCAATAATTTCCCCCATCTATTTAGCTCGTTAATAATTGTTACATATTTTGCTTCGTATTTATGCGCTACGTAATCTGTTGTGTTTTTTGTGCCTTCTGTATGAGTATTGTTAAAAAATAAGAGCCGGGCAACTGACTGTTCTCAATGACTTTCCACTTAGTGTGCACAGACATTGCCATAAATGAGAGCCAAATCGAGGCGAGGGCATTTTTTTGCCTTTTAAAATAGCAATAAAACCCGGTAATATGTGGGAGATAAAGTATCAGTAGCGTTATCCCTCATTCTGGAGATTATTCCTTTGATCAACGTTCTTCTTGTTGATGACCACGAACTGGTGCGCGCAGGGATACGACGCATTCTGGAAGATATAAAAGGGATTAAAGTCGCTGGCGAAGCCTGCTGCGGCGAGGACGCCGTCAAGTGGTGCCGGGCTAATTCCGCAGATGTCGTCCTGATGGACATGAACATGCCTGGGATCGGTGGTCTTGAAGCGACGCGCAAAATCGCGCGCTCCGTGGCGGGCACCAAAGTGATCATGTTGACCGTGCATACCGAGAATCCTTTACCTGCCAAGGTCATGCAGGCGGGCGCGGCGGGCTATCTCAGTAAAGGCGCCGCGCCGCAGGAAGTGGTGAATGCCATCCGCTGCGTCGCGTCCGGGCAGCGCTATATTGCCTCCGATATTGCCCAGCAAATGGCGTTAAGTCAGATTGAACCCGAAAAGACAGAATCGCCGTTTGCCAGTTTGTCTGAACGCGAATTGCAGATTATGCTGATGATCACCAAAGGTCAGAAGGTGAATGAGATCTCAGAGCAGCTAAATCTGAGTCCTAAAACGGTTAACAGCTACCGCTATCGGATGTTCAGTAAATTAAACATTCATGGCGATGTCGAGCTGACCCACCTGGCAATTCGCCATGGCCTGTGTAATGCGGAGTCGTTAGCAAGCCAGTGAGTGATGTTTTTGACGCAAAAGCTTTCCTGAAAACGGTGACCAGCCAGCCCGGTGTGTATCGGATGTATGATGCTGGCGGAACCGTCATCTATGTTGGCAAAGCCAAAGATCTGAAAAAGCGGCTCAGTAGCTACTTCCGCAGCAACCTTGCGTCGCGTAAAACGGAAGCGCTGGTAGCGCTGATCGCGCAAATCGACGTGACCGTCACCCACACCGAGACGGAAGCGCTGCTGCTTGAGCACAACTATATTAAGCTGTACCAGCCACGTTACAACGTGCTGTTACGCGACGATAAATCGTATCCTTTTATTTTTCTCAGCGGCGATACTCATCCGCGTCTGGCGATGCATCGCGGCGCCAAACATGCGAAGGGCGAATATTTTGGTCCTTTTCCCAACGGCTATGCCGTGCGCGAGACCCTGGCGCTGCTGCAGAAAATCTTTCCCATCCGTCAGTGTGAAAACAGCGTCTACCGCAATCGCTCCCGCCCCTGTCTGCAGTATCAGATTGGTCGCTGCCTGGGGCCGTGCGTGGCCGGGCTGGTCAGCGAAGAAGAGTATGCTCAGCAGGTAGAGTATGTGCGGCTGTTTCTCGCCGGCAAGGATGACCAGGTGCTGACCCAGCTCATCGCGCGGATGGAGAAGGCGAGCCAGAACCTGGAGTTCGAAGAGGCCGCGCGCATCCGCGACCAGATTCAGGCCGTCCGCCGCGTGACGGAGAAACAGTTTGTCTCCAACACCGGTGACGACCTCGACGTGATCGGCGTCGCCTTCGATGCCGGCATGGCCTGCGTGCATGTGCTGTTTATCCGTCAGGGCAAAGTGCTGGGCAGCCGAAGCTACTTCCCGAAAGTGCCGGGCGGCACCGAGCTGGGAGAGGTCGTGGAGACCTTTGTCGGCCAGTTCTACCTGCAGGGCAGCCAAATGCGCACGCTGCCGGGGGAGATTTTGCTCGACTTTAACCTTGGGGATAAGACGCTGCTGGCCGACTCGCTGTCGGAGCTGGCGGGTCGTCGAATCAATGTGCAGACTAAGCCGCGCGGCGACAGAGCGCGTTATCTTAAGCTGGCGCGGACCAACGCCGCGACAGCGTTAACGACCAAATTGTCTCAGCAATCGACCATTCATCAGCGTTTGCAGGCGCTGGCCAGCGTACTGGAGCTGCCGGCCGTCAAGCGAATGGAGTGTTTTGACATCAGCCACACCATGGGCGAACAGACCGTAGCATCCTGTGTGGTGTTTGACAGCAATGGCCCACTGCGCGCGGAGTATCGGCGCTACAACATCACCGGCATTACCCCTGGCGATGACTATGCGGCGATGAATCAGGTCCTGCGCCGTCGCTATGGTAAAGCGATTGATGACAACAAGATCCCGGATGTGATCCTGATAGACGGCGGCAAGGGACAGCTGGCCCAGGCGAAAGCCGTGTTTGCTGAACTGGACGTCCCCTGGGATAAACATCATCCGCTGCTGCTGGGCGTGGCGAAAGGTAGCGATCGAAAAGCGGGTCTGGAAACGTTATTCTTTGAGCCGGAAGGGGAAGGGTTTAGCCTGCCGCCGGATTCGCCGGCCCTGCATGTGATCCAGCATATTCGCGATGAATCGCACGATCATGCGATCTCCGGGCATCGCAAAAAACGGGCGAAAGTGAAGAGCACCAGCTCGCTTGAGACTATCGAGGGGGTGGGGCCGAAGCGTCGTCAGATGCTGCTGAAGTATATGGGTGGGCTGCAGGGGCTACAGCAGGCCAGCGTCGAAGAAATTGCTAAAGTACCGGGCATCTCTCACGCTCTGGCAGAAAAGATCTTCTACTCGTTGAAACATTAGGGGCTCTGTAGCAACATAGGGCTAATTTTTACTTACAACAGATAGTTACCCGTCACTATGCAATTTAATATCCCTACGTTGCTTACTCTGTTTCGCGTCATCCTGATCCCGTTTTTTGTGCTGGCGTTTTATCTGCCCTTTAGCTGGGCGCCGTTTGCCTGCGCGCTGATATTCTTTGTTGCCGCGGTAACCGACTGGTTTGATGGTTTCCTCGCTCGTCGCTGGAATCAGAGCACCCGTTTTGGCGCCTTCCTCGACCCGGTTGCCGATAAAGTCATGGTGGCTATCGCCATGGTGCTGGTTGCCGAACACTATCACACCTGGTGGGTCACGCTACCGGCGGCGACCATGATTGCCCGTGAGATCATTATCTCCGCGCTGCGTGAGTGGATGGCGGAGCTGGGGAAACGCAGCAGCGTGGCGGTCTCATGGATTGGCAAAGTGAAAACGACCGCCCAGATGACCGCCCTGGTATGGATGCTGTGGCGTCCTTATCCGTGGGTGGAGTGGGCCGGGATCGTGCTTTTCCTCGTGGCGGCGGTGCTGACGCTGTGGTCGATGCTGCAGTATTTGAACGCGGCGCGCGGCGATTTGCTTGATCAGTGATCGTTTCGCCGTTATTTTCAGCAAACGATACAAAGTTGCGAAAAATACCGTTGACTCACCGCGAGAGATAAGTAGAATGCAACGCATCGAACGGCGGCACAGTCTTCCAGACGATAACAAAATCAAGTGATTAGCAAATAACTTGATGATGCGGGAATAGCTCAGTTGGTAGAGCACGACCTTGCCAAGGTCGGGGTCGCGAGTTCGAGTCTCGTTTCCCGCTCCAGATTAACAGCATCGGCAGTTGCGGGTGCTTCAGTATTAAAGGCGCGTTAGCAAAGCGGTTATGTAGCGGATTGCAAATCCGTCTAGTCCGGTTCGACTCCGGAACGCGCCTCCACTTTATATCCCGAGCCCGGATGGTGGAATCGGTAGACACAAGGGATTTAAAATCCCTCGGCGTTCGCGCTGTGCGGGTTCAAGTCCCGCTCCGGGTACCATTGGGAAATACAGAATAATCAAAGCAATAAGCAGTGTCGTGAAACCACCTACGGGTGGTTTTTTTGTTTCTGTACTTTCGCTTTCTGATACCTTTCCCGCCAGCCTGACGCCACGGCGTTTTTCGGTTAACTCTTGCCTTACAGTCAATTTCTCATTTGTCCCAGGACAAAACGATCGCGCCTTGCTACTATCAAACGGACTCTCAGCCCAGCCTGCCGGAGGCAGCATGTTCAGTGGACTTTGCGCATTTCCTTTGACACCTTTGCATCAGCAAGATTTTGATGAAAAAGCGTTTATTCGTATTCTCGCCCGTCTTACCGATGCCGGAGTCGACTCTCTGGGCATCTTAGGTTCAACCGGTAGCTACGCTTATCTCAGCCGTGAGCAGCGCAGACGAGTGGTGCAGGTGGCGAAGGCGCATGCGGGGTCGATCCCGATGATGGTCGGCGTCGGCGCCATTGCGACTAACGAGGTGCTACGCCTGGTGGAGGATGCTCAGGAGGCAGGGGCGGATGCGTTATTACTGCCGATGATGTCCTATCAGCCGCTTTCCGCGGAGGAGATCTTTGCCTTTTACGAAGAAGTCTGTCGGCATGTCTCGGTGCCGGTTTGCCTGTATGACAATCCCCGCACTACCCACGTAATGCTGGCGGATGAGCTGCAGGGGCGCATCGCCGCCTTGCCGGCCATTGCCTCGATTAAAATTCCCGGCCTGCCCGCGCCACAGGCGAGCGAACGTGTAGCGGCCCTGCGTCAGCATCTTCCCTCTCGCGTTACGCTTGGCGTCAGCGGCGATGCGTGGGCCACTGCCGGGTTGCAGGCCGGCTGCGAAGCCTGGTATTCGGTCTGCGGCGGACTCTTTCCCCGCTGCTCACTGGCGCTGGTAAGAGCGATACGTAGCGGCGATGTGGCGCAGACTGCGGCACTGAATGAGCAGCTGGCCCCCCTATGGCGATGCTTTGATCGCTATGGTGGTAGCCTGCGAGTGATAGCCAGCGCCGCAGCGATGCTCGGACTCTGCGATCCAGACTCGCTTCCCCGTCCTTTGCTTTCGTTAGGGGAGGAGGCCTGTCGTGAGGTGGCGTCGGCGCTGCGCGGCCTGGCCTGATCGCGTATCGTTGACACCGGCGCAATAGGTATCGCCGGGTGGCTTTCTGTCGGCAATTCGGCTACTGTAGGCCCGATTTTTACCATGCGAGCCTGTGAATGAATACCGGACCTTTGAACGAAAACGAACTGGAATGGCTGGATGACACTCTGGCGAAATACGCCGCCGAAGGCGCCATTCTGGATGTCTCTGAACTGGATGGCCTGCTGACGGCGATCCTCTCTGCGCCGACCGACATCGAACCCGCTCAGTGGCTGCTGGCGATTTGGGGCGGGGCGGATAATGTCCCGCGCTGGGCCAACGATCGCGAGCGCGATCGCTTTGTCAATCTGACGCTGCAGCATATGAGCGATATCGCCGAACGGCTGGAGTCTTATCCCGATCAGTTCGAACCGCTGTTCGGCACCCGCGAAGCGGAAGGTCAGGAGCTGACCATAGTCGAGGAGTGGTGCTTTGGCTATCTGCGCGGCGTGGCGCTGAGCGACTGGTCGACGTTGCCCGCTGAACTCCAGCCGGAGCTGGACGCTATCGCGCTCCACGGCAGCGAAGAACAGTTTAGCGCGCTGGATAATCTGACGGCGGATGAATTTATCTCCAGCATCGAGCGTATCACGCCGGCGGCGCTGGCGCTTTACCAGTACTGGATAGCGAATCCGCAGCCGGTGGAGGCCCCGCAGCCAATAAGAAATGAAGCGAAAGTCGGACGCAACGATCCCTGCCCATGCGGCAGCGGTAAAAAGTATAAGCAGTGTTGCTTAGCGAAATGAACAAGGGGCCAGCAGGCCCCTTTTTTATCCCACCGCGGGCAACAACCCGGCAGCGATGCTGAACTGAATAGCCACGATGCCGATCCCGCACAGCAGAACCAGCCATAGCGTCGGTGCGCCGCCGGCGACCCGCCAGGTAGCCTGCGGATGCTCTCGGCGACTCTTCATGACCAGCAGAGCCGGCATTATCAGCGCCAGCACGGCTAATGCCACCCCGGCGTAGCCGAGGGCCATGACGAAACCGCGGGGATAGAACAGGGCGAACGCCAGCGGCGGCAGGAAGGTGATTATCCCGCTCTGCAGACGCCCGCCGACGCTGTTTTTACGCTGAAACATATCCGCCAGATAATCAAACAGGCCGAGCGAGACGCCGAGGAATGACGTCGCCAGCGCAAGGTCGGCAAACAGGTGAACGGCCAGCTCCACATGCGGTGACGCCACCACTTCGCGGATCGCCTCCAGCAGGCCGTTCAGACCAGCGTTATTTGCCAGCAGGGCGGTAAAGGCCGGGGCGTCGATACTGCCCAGCGTCGCCAGCTGCCAGAAAATATAGGCCACCAGCGGAATAAAGCTGCCGATGATAAATACCCGGCGCAATTTGCGAATATCCCCCCCCAGATAGCTGACGATGCTCGGGACGCTGCCGTGAAAACCAAAGGAGGTGAAAATCACCGGAATGGCCGACAGGGCCAGGCCTTGCTCAACCGGCAGCGTCAGCAGGTTCACCTGATGAATGTGCGGCATCAGCAGAGCCAGCATAATCACCAGGAAGACGATTTTGGCGCTAAACAGGAAGCGATTGAACAGATCCACCAGCGCGGTGCCAATGCACACTACCGCCCCGCCGAGGAGGGTGAAGATCAGTACGCCTGCGGCCGGTGGTAGCTGCCAGTCCAGCCACTGGTTGAGGCTGGAAGCGAGTAATTCACCGGCGCCACTGATATAGGCTGCCGTGAGGGCGTACAGCAGAAACAGCATGCAGAATCCGGTAACCCACTGCCCATAACGGCCCAGATAGCGCGCCGCCAGAGAACCGAGCCCCATATCGGCAGGGACATGCTGGTAGACTTCCAGCAGCAAAAGGGCGGTATAGCACATCAATGCCCACAGGGTGAAAAGTAAACCCAACGTGACGGTAAAGCCGACGCCTGCGGCGGCCAATGGCATTGCCAACATTCCTGCACCGATGGTGGTGCCAGCTACGATTAAAATACTGCCCAGAGTGCGGTTTTTCACGCTTTTCGCTATCCCTACAGCAAATAACAATAAATTATGCCGCGCAGAGTAGGGGATATTACGGCTTTCGTCAAATCGGGATTACAAGTTGTGTAATGAAATGTTTACATAATAAGAGGGCGAAAGCCTGCGCTGGCGCAAGGCGCGGGTTGACGGTCTGGCCTAAGCTGGCGGTTTTTGCAGGAGGGGTTATGTCTTCTATTCATGGTCATGAAGTTTTACAGATGATGCTCGCCTCGGGTGAGTCCTGGACGGTCGCCTCGCTGGAGGCCGCCATTCGCCGCCGCTTTGGCGAAGAGGCGCGGTTTCACACCTGTTCAGCAGAGAATCTAAGCGCCGCACAGCTGGTGGCGTTTTTAGAGAAAAAAGGCAAATTTATTGCCAGAGAGGAAGGTTTTACTACCGCAGAAAATAAGATCTGCCGACATTAAGAGGGCCGCGACACGGACTGTCGCGGCGCGGGGGATTAATTCTGCGCGTCGAGGGTAGCCAGCTCTTTATCGATAAAGTACAGACCTTCGCCGCTTTTTCCAGCGAGGGTCAGTTTATCGATCACCGATTTAAATAATTTCTCTTCTTCATGCTGTTCAGCAACATACCACTGCAGGAAATTAAAGGTCGGATAATCCTGGCTGGTCATGGCCGCGTGCGCCAGTTCATTTATTTTTTGCGTGATCAGCTGCTCATGCTCGTAGGTCTGGCGGAACAGCTCGTCGAGTGAGGCATATTCGGCAAACGGGGAGGCGATAGCGTTGATCCGCGGCAGGCTGCCGGTGTCGGTTAGATAGTCGAACAGGCGCTGCATATGGGTCATCTCTTCCTGAGCATGGCGACGCAGGAAGGCCGCGGCGCCTTCAAAACTGTGGTAACTGCACCAGGCGCTCATCTGCTGATAAAGAAGAGAAGAATAGAGTTCAAGATTCATCTGTTCATTCAGTTTGTCAATCATGTCCGTTTTCAGCATCGTTGCACTCCTGGAATTAAATAATAGATGTTATTGGCTGCCACTATAATTTGTTATTTAATTATTTGCAAAAAGTAAATTTAAAAATGTTTTATTTAAAATGCTAATGGGAATAACACGCATTGGCAGTTTAATAATAAATGAGAATGCTTTTAATTTATTATTCATTATTGCCTGGGCGGTCAGGACTTTGTCGCCGGCGGGTGGTAAGGGAGGACGAAGAGGATACGCCAGCATGCAGAGGGCTGAGGTCAACAGACAGGGGGAGCTTGCGAAAGTGTGAAGCACTGCGTAAATTTTAAAACAACTTTTCATAAAATTTGAAAGTTTGTTTTCAAGGTAGTAGAGTGCAATCAACGCCAATGACATTCTGCGGGCAGGCCCGCACAGCATTCAGGAGAGTAAACCATGAAGATTGCACTGATGATGGAGAACAGCCAGGCGAACAAAAACGCCATCATCCTCAAGGAGCTTAACGCGGTTGCCGACGAAAAAGGATTCCCGGTCTATAACGTCGGCATGAGCGATGAGAACGATCATCATCTGACCTACATCCATCTTGGGATCATGGCCAGTATTCTGCTGAATTCGAAAGCAGTTGACTTCGTGGTCACCGGCTGCGGTACCGGTCAGGGGGCGCTGATGTCGCTGAACATCCATCCGGGCGTGGTCTGCGGCTACTGTATCGATCCGGCGGATGCGTTCCTGTTTGCCCAGATCAACAACGGTAATGCGCTGTCGCTGCCGTTTGCCAAAGGCTTCGGCTGGGGCGCCGAACTGAATGTGCGGTTTATCTTTGAAAAAGCCTTTACCGGCCGCAACGGCGAAGGCTATCCGCCGGAGCGCAAAGAACCGCAGGTGCGCAATGCCGGGATCCTCAACCAGGTCAAAGCAGCAGTAGTAAAAGAGAACTACCTCGATACCCTGCGCGCCATCGATCCGCAGCTGGTGAAAACCGCAGTCTCCGGCCCACGCTTCCAGCAGTGCTTCTTCGAAAACTGCCAGGATAAAGCAATCGAAGACTTTGTTCGCCAGATCGTCGCTTAACCGTCATCAGGGCCAGCGCCGCTGGCCCTTCCGTCGTTTATTTTTTCTTCTATTTCTTCTTCTCCGACACGCTGCTGCCGGCCGTTTTGGCCAGATGCAGGCTGTCGATCATCCCTACCAGACAGATCAAGGCGATAAACACAAACGACAGGCGGAAGCTGATCCCCGGTAGTTCAGTAAGATGCAGCCAGTCGCCGACCTGCTCGCCCAGGCGAATGCCAATCGCCCCGAGCGTGATCCCCAGCCCTACCGCCAGCTGCGACGCGGTACTGAACAGCGTATTGGCATCACTCATCTGCGCGGCGGGGACATCGGCAAAGGCCAGCGTGCTTACACCGGTAAACTAGATTGAGCGAAACACCCCGCCGAGATAAAGGATCAGCATGATGGCCCAGACCGGCGTCTGCGGCGTAAGCAGCGCGCAAGCCAGCAGCGAACAGACGTTCAACGCGCCATTGATCAGCAGTAGCCGACGAAAGCCCAGCCAGCGAATGAGCGGTGTGGTGGCGGGTTTAATGGTTAAATTACCGACAAACACCGCCAGCACCAGCAGGCCGGAATGAAAAGGATCCATACCGAATCCCACCTGGAACAGCAGGGGGAGCAGAAAAGGCACCGCGCTGATGGAGGCCCGGAACAACGAGCCGCCGTACATTGTCACCCGGAACGTCGGTACCTGCAGGGCGTCGAGACGAACCATAGGCGCCGCCGCCCGGCGGAAATGACGAATGGAATATAACAGACAGCCGAAGCCAAGCGCGGCGAGAGCCAGCGTCGGCCAGATCTGCGGCTGGCGATCGCCGAGCCGCTCCATCGCGGTTACCAGACTGACCATCGCGACCGAGGTAGTGATAAATCCGCTGAGATCGAAGGAGCGCCGTTCCGTTTCGCGAATATCAGGGATAATGCGCAGCGAAAGGATGATGGCGGCAAGGCCCAGCGGGACATTGATAAAGAAGATCCAGTGCCAGCTGGCGTAGCGGGTTATAAAGCCGCCCAAAGGCGGGCCGATAATGGGGGCCACCAGCGCCGGCCAGGTCAGGGTGGCGATGGCCTTGATCAGCTGGTGTTTCGGCGTGGTGCGTAGCACCGCCAGGCGACCAACGGGGACCATCAGCGCGCCGCCGACTCCCTGAAGGATACGCATGGCGACAAAGATATGCACCTCGGTGGAGAGGCCGCAGAAGACCGAGGCAAGGGTAAAGATCGCCAGGGCGAGAGTAAAAATAGCCCGGGCGCCGAAGCGATCGGCGATCCAGCCGCTGGCCGGGATCAGGACCGCAAGGGTAATCAGATAGGCGCTGATGCCGATATTCAGTTCGACCGCGGTGACGCCAAAATCCCTCGCCATATCGGGCAGGGCGGTGGCGATCACCGTCCCGTCGAGAAACTCCATAAAAAAGGCACCGGCCACCAGCAGCGCCGGCGCTGAAAAAGCACGTTCATCGCGGGAAGAGATCGCGGTATTCATGTTGTCACTGCCATCAAGAGTGTGATCCTGTGCAAAGCGGCAGGAGACGACCCGCCAGCCAGTAGGGTAGATAAAAAAACCTGCGACGGCAGGTTTTATTATCGTTAATGATTTAGGGTACTATTACGCTCCTGAAAAAAGGAGTAATTAATGTCTCAACATCTTACCGAACACGACGAGCTGGTTTCCGATGTGGTTGCCTGCCAGCTGGTTATCAAACAGATCCTCGATGTCATTGACGTCATTGCGCCGGTGGAAGTGCGTGAAAAAATGACCACTCAGCTGAAAGCTATCGACTTCGCCAGCCATCCGGCCTCTGCCGATCCGGTGACCCTTCGCGCGGTGCAAAAAGCGATCGCGTTGATTGAGCTGAAGTTTACTCCACAGGAAGAAACGCATTAATACCAGGCCTCGCCGGATACCGGCGGGGCCTTCTTCTTTAATGGGAAACGACGGTCTGCGCAGGCGCAGGGGCAGCATCTTTGAACAATTTGCTGTTGCCCCAGCACTCTTCGTAGCGATGGCCGACCAGATCCTCCACGATAACCCGCACGTCCGGCGCAATATCGCTAATTTTGCCGCCCGCTTTTATCCGCGCGACTTCCTGCAGCACCACCAGATGGGCCTTCCGGTCCAGCTTCATCTGCTTGCTGAAGACGATGGCGGCCAGGGCTAATGCGATCACCCCGACGCAGAATACCACTGCGATAGCGGTCACCGCGCTTTCCGGTTGGCTGTGCGCTTTTGACTGGAAACCGTAGAAGCTCAGGATCGCCCCCATCGAGAACACCACAATCGAGCGCAGAATTTTTCCTGAGAAGGTCATGGCGCCGGCATAGATCCCTTCCCGCCGGCGTCCGGTGTAGATCTCATCGACATCGGCCAGGAAGGTGTAAACGGTCCAGGGTATATAGTAAACCCCGCCGGTACCCAGGCCGAACAGCACGGTAATGCCGAACATCAGCACTGTCGCCAGGCCGGACGGTAGATGGAAAAACCACAGCGAGGTATACAGCAGAACCGCGAAAATGACGATCCCCAGCGCCAGGATATAGGGTTTGCTGAAGCCCTTTTTCACGCACAGGCCGATAAACAGCGCCGTAGAGATCAGCTGCAGAATCGAGTTCAGGCTGTTCAGCCCGGCCACCATCGCTGGATCGTGTTGTAGAACGAAGATCACGAAATAGGTGAAGATGGAGGCAAACAGCCATTCCGCGCCAAAGCCGCACAGGTACATACCAAGATGTTTGCGGAATACGCGTAGATAAAAAGTCGAACGCATATCTTTCGCCAGCGACAGCAGGGTGCTCAGCAGTCCTTTTTTCGCGCTGGTTTCCACCTCTTCCCCGCGCTCACGCTCCCAGCTGCACAACCACAGGCAGGAAATAGCGACGATCAGGATCGCGCCATAGGTCAGACCGGTGAGGAAGAAAGGGGTGGCAGAATCTTTGCCATACAGCAGAATGAACTGGCCGGGAATAAACGCCGCGAGGAAGTTGGCCAGCTTACCAAAGATAGCTTTATAGCCGGTCAGTTTTGAACGCAGTGAGAAATCATCGGTCATCTCTGTCGCCAGCGTTTCATAAGGCACCATGATAGAGGTGTAGATGATCTCAAACACCACATAGGTGCTAAGGTAGTACCAGAAACTCAGGCCTTCCACCCACAGCAGCGGGTAGAACATCATCAGCGGAATACCGATTAGCAGAAAGAAACGCCGGCGGCCGAAGCGCTTGCCCAGGCGCGTTTTGCCAAAATTATCCGTCAGATAGCCCATCAGCGGGTTGCTGATAGCGTCAATGATGCTGGCGACGGAGAAGATAAATGAGGCCTCGATCAGCGTCAGGCCGCAAAAGGTCGTATAAAAATAGAGTAGCCATGCGCCGCTTATCGCCAGTGCGCCGCTCCCTAACAGATTTCCGCCGCCGTAGGCTAACTGATGGCGTAACAAGATCGGTCTTCCCTGCAGCCCTTCAGAGGCTGAAGCCGTGTATCTAGCCATAAAAAATAAACCTCGTGTTTTATATTTTTGAAACACTGTTTTTATATTTCTTTATGGTTCGTCAAAAAGTGACCGCGCTCACTAATCCCCCTTATGGGGTAACGGTGATGAGGGAATGGGATCGAGTTAAAACTTTTTTATTCTTGAAAGGAATAATAGGGGAGAAAAAATAGACGTAATGGATTAATAAACCGGGCGGGGCAGCGCAGACGCGCTCCCCCTGGCAGAGCGATAAAGGATTGATTAATGCGCTTTCTGCGCTTCTCCAACGATAGCCATCAGACGCCGATCGGTCTGCTCCATCCCGAGACCGGCTTTATCGGCATTACGAATTTCCTCAAGCACGCTTTGCAATAGCAGGCCATCCTGCTGCTGCTCTTCCGCCAACAGCGTGAGAAACCGCCAGGTGCTGTCATCGCTTTGCGCTTTGGCTTCCTGAGCGAGACCGCTCAGCAGACGACTGCGCTGTTGGTAATCGCTCAGGGTTTGGGTAAACAGATCTTCCAGCGAGGTGCACTCAGGGTTACAGGCGTGGTCGGGATTGACGATCGGCCAGCTGCCGGCTTTTTTCAGGTAGTCAAATACGCGCATAGTGAGGGTGATGCTGCTTTGCGCGCGGGTGCGCAGAAACGTCGCGGCGCCGTCGAAGCGATGTCGGGCGCACCACTCACTTAAGTTCAGGTAAACGTTAGAGGCGTGAAACTCAAGATTCATTTGGGTGTTTAGCTTTTGTGCCATTCCTGGAACTGCCATAAAAAATATCCTTATTAACCGGGAAGGGGTTACTGGTGCGCGTCAGCGGATCCTGCGGATAACTACAAGATAAAATAGTGACACGCGGCACTGTTGCAGAATAATAAAACTCTACACATTCCGTATGAGTCGGGTATTTTTTCCATTTGCCGACGATTTAAGAATACTCGCTCAACGAAATTAAGAAAACTCTCAAGCGCGGTAATTTACGTTTTGTTACACCATTATTTGTGCAAACTACCAGGGCTGAGATTGTGCGCCGTTAGCAGAGGCTCGCTGGTTTCAGATTGGTTATAAGATATAAGTATTTGACTACGAGATTCGTCGTAGAGGAGAACGGAATAAGTTATTTCATTAGTAATGTTTCAGGTTGATGATCATTATTTTTATTTTTTGTTGCAGGCGCTTTTATTATCAAGAGGAATATATTTTTTCTATTCGGAATAAATTACGCCAAAGATCCGTTTTTTCGCGATATTAAGCGGGCCATGTGGCTCAGCGGGGCGAGGTGGGTTGCCATTTGAGTGGCGCACAGGCGATCGCCCGCAGCAACGCCGTCAATCGCTGATGATAACAGTGCTGTAACCCACCGTTAAACATCCTCTGACAACACAAGGATAAGCCTGCTGATGGTATAGATGATCCTGCTATGCCCCGGTAAAATTGTATGACAATTGTGTCATTTTTTATGTCATTTTTTGCTAAATGTATGTACGCAATTACTGTAATTCCGCGATGTGATAATGCTCTCGTATGGAGAAATAATTTCCGGGTATTACTACTCTAACAACGGCAGTGGGGAATGCGATTTTTCTAATGCCTTGTTTTGATGCCGATTAAATTGTTAATTCCGATTTTTCCCTACATGAAAGCGAATTAAAGCTGGAGTTTACCATGCACAAATTTACTAAAGCGCTGGCGGCCATTGGTCTCGCTGCGGTTATGTCACAATCAGCTATGGCGGAAAATCTTAAACTGGGTTTTCTGGTGAAACAGCCGGAAGAGCCATGGTTTCAGACTGAGTGGAAATTTGCTGATAAAGCAGGAAAAGATTTAGGCTTTGACGTTATTAAAATTGCGGTCCCGGATGGAGAGAAAACCCTGAATGCCATTGACAGCCTGGCGGCCAGCGGCGCGAAGGGCTTTGTCATTTGTACCCCCGATCCTAAGCTCGGGTCGGCGATTGTCGCCAAAGCGCGTGGCTATGACATGAAGGTGATTACCGTCGATGACCAGTTCGTCAATGCGAAGGGCAAACCGATGGAGAGCGTACCGCTGGTGATGATGGCGGCGAGCGAAATTGGCGCCCGTCAGGGGCAGGAACTCTATAAAGAGATGCAAAAGCGCGGCTGGGATGTCAAAGACACCGCCGTAATGGCGATCACCGCCGATGAGCTGGATACCGCGCGCCGTCGCACCACCGGCTCCATCGATGCCCTGAAGGCGGCCGGCTTCCCGGACGCGCAAATCTACCGCGTGCCGACAAAATCCAACGATATCCCGGGAGCGTTCGACGCCGGTAACTCGATGCTGGTCCAACATCCGCAGGTTAAACACTGGCTGATCGTCGGGATGAACGACAACACCGTCCTCGGCGGCGTGCGCGCGACCGAAGGTCAGGGCTTTAAAGCTCCCGATGTGATTGGCATCGGCATCAACGGCGTGGATGCCGTTAACGAACTGTCGAAGGCGCAGCCGACCGGCTTCTATGGTTCTCTGCTGCCAAGCCCGGATATCCACGGCTACAAAACCAGCGAAATGCTCTACAACTGGGTCACCAAGGGCGTCGAGCCGCCGAAGTTCACGGCGGTGACCGATGTGGTGTTGATTACCCGCGATAACTTCAAAGAAGAGCTGGCGAAAAAAGGGCTGTAACAGCCTGATTAAACTGGCCCCCGCCGCGGCGCGGGGGCTGAGTGCAGAAGAGCGGAGTCGTTATGCAACAGTCTACCCCTTATCTCTCATTTCGCGGCATCACCATGACGTTCCCTGGCGTAAAGGCCTTGTCCGATATCAGTTTTGACTGCTACCCGGGACAGATCCACGCGCTGATGGGCGAAAATGGCGCAGGCAAATCGACGCTGTTGAAAATTCTCAGCGGCAACTATATCCCGACCGCGGGCCATCTGCAGATCGGCGGCCAGCAGATGGCATTCGCCAATACCATGGAGGCGCTGAATGCCGGCGTGGCAATTATCTACCAGGAGCTGCATCTGATCCCGGAGATGACCGTCGCCGAAAATATCTATCTCGGTCAGCTGCCGCACAGAGGCGGCATCGTCAATCGCTCGCTGCTCAACTATGAGGCCCGCCTGCAGCTGGAGCATCTGGGTCTGGATATCGACCCGGAGACGCCGCTGAAATATCTCTCCATTGGTCAATGGCAGATGGTGGAGATTGCCAAAGCGCTGGCGCGTAACGCCAAGATTATCGCGTTCGATGAGCCGACCAGCTCGCTCTCCGCCAGAGAGATCGACAACCTGTTTCGCGTCATCCGCGAGTTGCGGGAGGAGGGAAGGGTCATCATCTATGTTTCACACCGGATGGAAGAGATTTTTTCCCTCAGCGATGCCATCACCGTCTTTAAAGATGGCCGCTACGTTTGCACCTTTGACGATATGCCGAGCGTCAGCCACGACGCCCTGGTCCAGGCAATGGTAGGCCGCAATCTGGGCGATATTTATGGCTGGAAGCCTCGCCCCTATGGCAAGGAGCGGCTGCGCCTGGAGGAGGTCAAAGCGCCGGGCGTGCGCACGCCGGTTAGTCTCTCGGTGCGCAGCGGTGAAATTGTCGGTTTGTTCGGACTGGTGGGTGCCGGGCGCAGCGAACTAATGAAAGGCCTGTTTGGCGGCACGCAGATAACCGGCGGTCAGGTGTATATCGATGGCCAGCCCGTCTCCATTCGCAAACCGGCCCAGGCCATCCAGGCCGGGATGATGCTGTGCCCGGAGGATCGTAAAGCGGAGGGGATTATTCCGGTGCATTCCGTGCGCGATAACATCAATATCAGCGCCCGGCGCAAGCATATTCACGCTGGCTGCCTGATCAACAACGCCTGGGAGGCGGACAACGCCGATCAACATATCCAGTCGCTGAATATTAAAACGCCGGGCCCGGAACAGCTGATTATGAACCTGTCGGGCGGCAACCAGCAGAAAGCGATCCTTGGCCGCTGGCTGTCGGAAGAGATGAAGGTGATCCTGCTTGATGAGCCAACCCGCGGCATCGACGTCGGCGCCAAACATGAAATTTACAATGTGATCTATGGCCTCGCCGCCTCCGGTGTCGCCGTGGTGTTTGCCTCCAGCGACCTGCCGGAAGTGCTGGGCGTCGCTGACCGCATCGTGGTGATGCGCGAAGGACAAATCGCCGGCGAACTGCTGCATGAAGAAGCCAATGAACAGCAGGCGTTAAGCCTTGCGATGCCAACAGTGAGCCAGGCTGTCGCCTGAGTAAGGAGTAAATGATGTCATCAGTGACTACGTCCGGGGCTACCCGCTCAACCTTTAGCTTTGCCCGCATCTGGGATCAGTTTGGCATGCTGGTGGTGTTTGCGGTGCTGTTTATCGGCTGTGTGATTTTTGTGCCCAACTTTGCTTCATTCGTCAATATGAAAGGGCTGGGGCTGGCGATCTCGATGTCCGGGATGGTGGCCTGCGGCATGCTGTTTTGCCTGGCCTCCGGCGATTTTGACCTGTCGGTGGCGTCGGTTATCGCCTGCGCCGGGGTCACCACCGCGGTGGTGATTAATCTCAGCGAAAGCCTGTGGCTGGGGATCGCCGCAGGCCTGTTGCTGGGGGCGCTTAGTGGCCTGGTTAACGGCTTTGTCATTGCGCGCCTTAAGATCAACGCGCTGATCACCACGCTGGCCACCATGCAGATTGTCCGCGGCCTGGCCTATATTATCTCCGACGGCAAAGCGGTGGGGATCGAAGATGAACGTTTCTTCACCCTCGGCTACGCCAACTGGTTTGGTCTGCCGGCGCCGATCTGGCTGACCGTCGCCTGCCTGGTGGTTTTCGGATTATTACTAAACAAAACCACCTTTGGCCGTAATACGCTGGCTATTGGCGGCAATGAAGAGGCGGCGCGCCTGGCCGGCGTCCCGGTGGTGCGCACCAAGATTATTATCTTTGTGCTCTCCGGTCTGGTATCGGCCGCAGCGGGTATCATTCTGGCGTCGCGCATGACCAGCGGCCAGCCGATGACCTCGATTGGCTATGAGCTGATTGTTATTTCGGCCTGCGTGCTGGGCGGGGTGTCGCTGAAGGGCGGGATCGGCAAGATCTCCTACGTGGTGGCCGGGATCCTGATCCTCGGAACCGTGGAAAATGCGATGAACCTGCTGAATATCTCGCCATTCTCACAATACGTCGTGCGCGGGGTGATCCTGCTGGCGGCGGTGATCTTCGACCGCTACAAACAAAAAGCCAAACGTGCGGCCTGAATTTAAACCGAACTTTTTAGTTTACAGAGTAATTGCCGCCAGCGCCCGTTTCGCTGGCGGTAACTATCAAAAATGGCGAGGTTGGTCACACTGTCTATACTTACATGGCTCACATATAATTAACAACCAGCTTCGGCTGGCCATGATAAGGAGGAAACAGGGTGGATAACCAGATATCTGTACCGCCTGCGCTAACCGGAAACTACGCTTTTTTCTTTGACCTCGACGGTACTCTTGCCGATATCCAGCCGCACCCCGATCAGGTGGTGATACCCGACAGCACGCTGCAGGCGCTCAATGCGCTGGCCCAGCAGCAGGGGGGCGCGGTGGCATTGATTTCAGGGCGCTCAATGGCTGAACTTGACGCGCTAACCCATCCCTGGCGGCTACCGCTGGCCGGCGTTCACGGGGCCGAGCGCCGTGATATCAATGGTAAAACCTACATCGTCTCTCTGCCGACAGCGCTGCGCGATGAGATCGCGGCTGAGCTGACGTCGGCGCTGGAAGCGCTCCCGGGATGTGAGCTGGAGAGTAAAGAGATGGCTTTCGCGCTCCACTATCGCCAGGCCCCGCAGCAGCAGAGCGCCGTGCTGGAGCTGGCGCAGCGGATTGTTCAGCGCTATCCGCTGCTGGCGTTACAGCTTGGCAAGTGCGTGGTGGAGATTAAACCCCGCGGCGTCAACAAA
>NZ_JAGRQY010000036.1:0-33587 GCF_018223905.1 Klebsiella sp. 28 | reverse complement strand
AAATCTGATTTATTCAACAAAGCCTATAAAAGAAATAAAGAAAAAGATGAAACTGGCTAGCACATATGAGTTGTATCAATTCGCGTATATGTTAAAATCACTCACGGACTCGACCTAATCTCCTTTTTTAATTGTTAACACAGGTATTTTTATGTTATTGTATGTTGTTTTGTCTATTTCGCTGGTTTTATTATATGGGATGATAATAAAATATAAAGTGAAGTCAAGGAAATCACAGGGTACTGTAAAAAAGCCTATGGCAATCAGAAATAATAGAAATCTAAAGTAGATTCAAAGAGAATAGCTTTCGGGTATAAATGTAGTTATTCCGTCTTCAGTAAGTTAATGATAAATGCTTTACTCTACCTGATGTTATACAGGACGAGTTTTTCTCACTTTTATCTAATGTGTATATTGTTTTTTCTTTATATCTAAAACTGAAGTCATTGATTCCAGACAGGGCGCGATGACGGTAGTTATCCCGCCTTGTCATCGCACAAGAATACTGAAACTCTACGGCCAATCCGACTGACCAGAATAATCAGAATTATTATTGCACAACAAATTTCATTTTCCTCACGTCAGTGATTCCGGCGGGCGTTAAGTAAAAACGGAGATGTTCTGCCAAATAATTTATGATTTAATGTAGCTCTATATTATTTTTCCCGGAAATTAGTTGCAACAGATATATTCTGTCTTTCTCAATGAGAGCTGGAAATGTATCGCCAGCAGCTGCCAGCAGAGACCATACTTCCAGGATAGCATAGGCCTTTGTATATTCAAGTGCGAAACCTAACCCTTCCAGAGAACCTGCTCTGCGAATATGTTCACATATTGCATTTTCACATACCCGTGTTAAGGCTTCATAACTGAGCGAAAAATCATATTTTTTATCCATCTTAAGCTATCTTCACCCAAATGCAGATATCCGGTTACACGTTGCAATGCGTAACATTATCAATAATAACCCGATTATAACATGAATTTTCGTTTTGTAATGCCGATGTCACACAACATTTTACTCTGTTTTTTTCAAAAAAGAGTGTCTTTATTTTGGTGTACACCTTAGTGTGCGATCGCCCAGCAAGAAATGAATATTCGTTCTATACTAGTGGGTAAAAAACCGCATTACATGCATCGCTTAAAAGTTGCACCATGCATCTGGAGCCTTCACGAGGCTATTAATAACGCATGAATTATCTCTGTAAATCATAACCAGTATCTATCCGAACCATGTCACATTATTTGATTCATACCCGGGATGAGTAAGGCAAGAATAGGTATACTGGAATAGTATGTTCAGTGCCAGCTAATCGGTCAGTGAAGTTGGCGAAAATATAGCTTTATATCTTTTCAATTTGAGGGGAGATCTGCATGGTTAGTCGTAAGCTGGAACGTTTGATTAGCCCTGGAAAGTGGATACATAATCTATCAGTCCTCTCTTTATCGATTCTTTCAGCTGGTATATTTTTTTTGTATTATCTGAGAGCGTATCTTACCTGATTTTTCGGGATAAAATTAAAGACTATACTTCCGATGTGCTTGTTCGCTCTGAATCGCTCCTGGTTCAGACTGAATCTGTCAAGACTGCTGCAAAGTCACATTTGAATATAGGAGACAGTCCATGTACTAATGAAAATATCCTACATCTTCGGGTTGTAGTATGGCCCTATCCGTTGATTAAAGATGTTGGCTACATCATAAAAGGAGAATTAGCCTGTAGTGCTCTGTGGGGGAGTTTACGTCCCACCTTAAGTCTGGAACATTTTGATAAAAAATGGACTTCGCGGGAAGGAGTGTGGCTTTTTGGTATTAAGCTTATGGATGATATATCCGTCAATGGATATATTTCTGAAGGTATTATGGTGACCCTATCACCATTTGTCTTCAGACGATTCGAAACTGATATGTATTCAAAAAACTTTAGCGCTGTTGTCGGAAATAGTAAGCATGACAGGCATTACTTCAATATAGGACCTGATGCTCCTCTTCTTGATCGGCATGATAGCGTTCCACTAAGGTTTAGAGTGTTTAGGGCATGTAGCCTACATTATGATCTCTGTGTTGCAGGAGGTGGGTATTTTACGGGGATATTTTCAGAGCACTGGAGCATACAAATGTTATTAGTAACAGTGTCACTACTTTCCGGTTTAATGATTTATATTATCATTATGAACAGAGCAGAACTCAATAGTTCACTATCTGCAAGGTTTGTAAAGGCTTTGAAAAATGAAGCCCTGTCGCTGGTCTATCAACCTATTTACAGAATTGAAGACGGACAGATCTGCGGATTTGAGGCCTTGCTCAGATGGAAAGATGAAAGACTCGGGAATATTAGCCCTGAAGTATTTATACCGCTTTCTGAAAGGGAAGGGTTGCAGGAGGATGTGACTTTATTCGTCATTAACCATGCTATCCGAGAATTTATCCATACTGCTATTCAGAATGAAATATTTTTGAGCGTAAACATTAATCCAAGCGATCTTGATTCAGAAAAATTCAGGGATAAACTACTAGGATTAATTTCTGAATATAACATCCCATATAAAACAATCCTTCTTGAAATTACGGAGCGTCAAGGAGGGGATTTTGAAGGTATGAAAATTCACATTGATAAATATAAAAATCATGGTGTCAGGTTTGCCATCGATGACTTTGGGACAGGATATTCTAATCTTAATCTGGTAACTGCGCTTGATGTAGATGAAATAAAAATAGACAAATCGCTAACTAGTGCTATTGGTACTGAATCTTTACGATATGATCTTCTTCCCGGACTGCATGAGATGTTCCGCTCCATTGCAGATAAGATTGTGTTTGAGGGTGTAGAGACTCAGGAGCAGGTGAACTATCTGAAGACGTTCTGGCCACAGAGTTATGCTCAGGGCTGGTATTACTCCAGAGCGCTTCCGCTGGAAGAAGCGAGAAAACTTACCATCCGGGAATTGAACTGACCGGCACTTTCAGCGCAAACACTCAGCAATTGCTTGCCGATCAGCTGGTAGAAATTGAAGGGCAGTGTAATCACCTGCTGCTGGCGCAGGGGAAAGCGTTACTGAAAAGTCGTTCTGAACTGCTTAAATAACAGAGAAACCAGGATGTGATTTGATGCAAAACACGGAACAGCGAATGTAATATTTACTGAGATGAGCGAGCTTTGTCTCATAGTACAGAGGAGTCGGGGCTGCCAGTATCCGGTAGACAGCATTATTCGTCTGCAACATAACTCTGCTGGTTGCTGCGGATAACTACTCAGCGCCTTCCAGAGATGGCATTGATGAAAGTAGTAGAAAAAACCTGGAATCTTTGAAGATGTGTCCCTACCTCAGGGGGCTGGAGTGCCATCTGGCCCTAATTCAGCACAGTGCTGCAGATATGTGTTATGTACAAGTAGACACTGTCTTGAAAATCAGAAGTCGTTGAGGGTTGAATGCAATTCCAATATTTGCTTCAGCAGATAACGAGGACCGCTATCTATTGCATCTAGTGAATAGGAAGCCGTTTCCATTTTTCTCTAAAGCAACTGGTGTTGACATCCTGAATTCCTTCAAATGTCTGATATTCCTTTTTTCAAAGCACTAGAAAAATACCCGAAAGCTGTTAATCTAATACATTGACTGACCATACAGTACAGCGTTATTTTGTTGGGTTTACTTCACGTACTTTTTATTGTCGGATACTGTTGGGAAAAGACACAAAGAAGCAAGCCATTAAGCGGAATACTGCGTAGGGTTAGAATATACAATTAACTTTTCCGTGATAGGACTAGTGATAACAATATTTCCAGCATGGGCTGACAGGAGTATAGATGGAACTGCTCTCCATAGGTTAATACATCTCGCAATTAACACGCCCGCATATGCCACAAAACTGACGCCCATTCTCGGAATTTTTTTTGCCATTATCTTTCCTGCGGCCTAATTACTTTCCCCACAACTATGGTTTTTTATTAGAGTCTTCACCACTAAATAAATTATAATAAATTGATTTTATTAGACATCTGTCAGAATCTATATGGTCAGCACGTATTGCATGCTCTAATGTTTCAAATGCTAAATTATGCGCGGCCTCAGAAAATATCCCAGGCCAACCCTTACTCAGCATAGACAGTCCTTTAAGGACTCTTATCTGTATCTCCCTCATACCGGCACCATCGCGCGCGACAGGTGAGAAAAAGTCTTCCAGTAGATCGTTATTCTGAAGTGGTGCAACATGAACTGAAGGATATTTCACTTCTATTTCATCAGATTTATTCTGCGCGTAAGTGGAAAGTATACGAACACCTCTGCCAATGACATCAATGGCGGTTCCAGGATCGTTCACTGCGGGGGAAAGTGCCCGGCAGGCTATTTCGGCCATGACGCTAAGACAAAATCGGGGATCCTGAGCAAATGAACGTACATCCGAGACAATAATCGTCTCAAGTAAATCGGCGCTGATTGATGACTCCTGGCCTTGACTCAGGTACAAAACGGGCATGGATGGATGGATGAAACTGCCTGGCTGCGCCACGAGGTATACATGACGGGGATCATTGGTCAGCAGCTTGCTAAGTTTCACCATATTAATATATTCAACATAGCCAATCTTCTTCGGATAAACTGCAACCGTTCCTTTCGGCTGTTCATTGTTCTCAAGCCATGGATATCCGCCGAGACAGGGATTTCTTGCTCTCGCAATAAATGTTTCGATGGCCGCCTGTTCTACTTTTGCCGTTGTCTCACCTACCCTTCCCAGAGAGGTCAAATGCTGTATCCAGCGAAGCAATGTGATGAGGATTAAGGCAATGACAACCAGTGTGACAATGAATAAAATGACTCTCCCCCTTTCTCCATAAGCTCCCATACTGAGGGCAATAATCCCTACCAGACTGAAGAGAAAAGAACCGATGAAGGTGGCCAGTACATTTTGTGTGGTTACGTCTTCAACAACTAAACGCGTAGCTCTGGGAGTCACATTAGTAGTGGCTGAACCGTAGGCTGTGACCATGATACTCAACGAAAAAGTGGTCACTGCCAGCATACTCGATGCCAGTATGTTCAGAATGTTATCGACTGCTTCCGCACCAACCTTCACGGAAACCGACTCAGGTATCATTGATTTAAAAAGAATTGATAAAAGGGCCGTTATTATCGCGACAATGGCGAATAACGTTGCCCTGAACCATAGCTTTTTAACTGTCTGCTTCAGAATCCATTTCCAGCGTGAAATCATTCTGCATTCCTCATATTGCGGCCGGGATAAATAATTGCCGCCCCCAGGACGGCATGTTGCTATTAACGAACGAGGTGCAGGAAGTGCAGATGTTTTTCGTACTGGTCCAGTATGTCATTAATCAGCTGCTCCTGGTTCCAGCCCATCACATCATAATTTTGACCGCCTTCTTTGAGATATACCTCAGCGCGATAATATCTATGTTGTTCAGTCTGCTGCTCATTATTATCCATCGCGGCGAGCGCGAAGGTCGGTGAGCTATACCCGCGAAGCCTCACTTCATATATAAAATTCAGCTCGTTACCCAAATCGACTTCAAGACGAATACGATCCTCGACTGCGTCACTGATGTGGCTTATCGTCCCCTGCTTGTTCAGCTCTTCCTGAACCAGCGTCATGGCGGGCTGGATGACGTCGTCCATAAAACGTTTCACAAGAGATCGCTTCGGCAGATACGCGATATTGCGTAACCTTCTCTGCCAGGGAATTGGGTTACGTGCAGCCGTAGGAGCAATTGTCGCCATGCTCAGGCTTTCACGCTTGGTCAAATCCCGGCGCAAAGCTTTTAAAAGTCCGTATATGGATATCAGTAAGATCACTGAGAAAGGCAATGCACTCGCTATTGTCACTGTTTGCAGCGCACTTAGCCCTCCGGCAAGGAGAAGCGCAATTGCGACAATGCCCATGAGCGAGGCCCAAAATATTCGCTGCCAGACGGGTGTGTTTGCCACTCCACCTGTTGCCAGAGTATCAACTACCATTGCCCCCGAGTCAGCAGACGTGACAAAGAAGACGATGACCATCGCCATTGCGATGAATGACAGCACGGAAGAGAACGGGAAATGCTCCAGGAAATTAAACAGGGCCAGCGCCACATCCTGCTGAACAGTATTGGCGAGGTCTGTGGCCCCCTGGTTCATAATGAGATAGATCGCGCTGTTACCAAACACTGTCATCCACATTAGCGTAAAACCCGCGGGAACAAACAGCACGCCGGTGACAAACTCGCGAATGGTTCGCCCGCGGGAGACCCGTGCGATGAACATCCCCACAAACGGCGACCATGAAAGCCACCATCCCCAGTACAGTAATGTCCAGCCCCCCAGCCATTTGCTCGACTTAGGCTCATACGCGTAAAGGTTGAACGTTTTACTCACCAGTTCCGAAAGATAACCGCCCGTATTTTCCACAAATGACTTCAGCAGAAGCACGGTTGGTCCCAGACACAGGACCAGCGCCAGGAGCAACAACGCCAGACCCAGATTGAGCTCAGACAGGATACGTATTCCCTTATCCAGGCCGGACACCACTGAAATCGTCGCTAACCCCGTGATGACCACGATCAGAATAACCTGCACCGTTTCATTGATGGGCACCCCGAAAAGATGGTTCAAACCGGCATTCACCTGCAAAACGCCGTAACCCAGCGATGTCGCGACGCCAAAGACCGTGCCTATAACAGCGAAAATATCAACCGCATGGCCTACAGGCCCGTATATGCGATCGCCAATAATGGGATAGAGTGCGGAGCGCAGAGTTAAAGGCAGACCGTGACGGTAACTGAAGAACGCCAGAATCAGCGCCACAATGGCATAAATTGCCCATGCGTGCAGTCCCCAGTGGAAGAAGGTCAGACGCATTGCTTCCTTGGCTGCCGCAACGGTTTCTGGCGTGCCAACGGGAGGCGAAAGATAATGCATTACAGGTTCGGCAACGCCAAAGAACATCAGGCCGATCCCCATCCCTGCCGAAAAAAGCATCGCAAACCAGGAATGGTAGCTGAAATCAGGCTGCGCATGGTCCGGGCCCAGCTTGATATCACCGTAGCGTGAGAGTCCAAGGAACGTGACACTTAGTAAAATCAGGGCCACAGCAAGGATGTAGAACCAGCTGGCATTCGTGAAGATTTGTTGCTGTAGTAGTTTAAAATTTTTGTCGGCGACATCCGGGAATACGGCGGCAAAGGCGACAAGAAGGAAAATTAGCAAAGCAGATGTAAAGAATACCGCTTTGTTAATCTGGCTTGTAGACTTCTTCGGGATTGTATCATTATCACTCATAATCATTTATTCCATTAATTAAATCCGCACTGGATAGACGGTACTACCTTTCACAGAGTAGCAAAGTTCAACTGGCTATGCGGCGTTAATCGGAACGCATGGTGTAATGAGTTCCGATACAAATCATCCGATATTCGGTAATGACTCCAACTTACTGATAGTGTTTTATGTTCAGATAATGCCCGATGACCTTGTCATACAGCTCCACCGATTTTGAGAACGACAGTGACTTCCGTCCCAGCCTTGCCAGATGTTGTCGCAGATTCAGGTTATGTCGCTCAATGCGCTGAGTGTAACGCTTGCTGATAACGTGCAGCTTTCCCTTCAGGCGGGATTCATACAGCGGCCAGCCATCCGTCATCCATACCACGACCTCAAAGGCCGACAGCAGGCTCAGAAGACGCTCCAGTGTGGCCAGAGTGCGTTCACCGAAGACGTGCGCCACAACCGTCCTCCGTATCCTGTCATACGCGTAAAACAGCCAGCGCTGACGTGATTTAGCACCGACGTAGCCCCACTGTTCGTCCATTTCAGCGCAGACAATCACATCACTGCCCGGTTGTATGCGCGAGGTTACCGACTGCGGCCTGAGTTTTTTAAGTGACGTAAAACCGTGTTGAGGCCAACGCCCATAATGCGTGCACTGGCGCGACATCCGACGCCATTCATGGCCATATCAATGATTTTCTGGTGCGTACCGGGCTGAGAGGCGGTGTAAGTGAACTGTAGTTGCCATGTTTTACGGCAATGAGAGCAGAGATAGCGCTGATGTCCGGCAGTGCTTTTGCCGTTACGCACCACGCCTTCAGTAGCGGAGCAGGAAGGACATCTGATGGAAATGGAAGCCACGCAAGCACCTTAAAATCACCATCATACACTAAATCAGTAAGTTGGCAGCATTACCAATCATCTGTTCTCCAATGACTGGTCTAAAAACTAGTATTAAGACTATCACTTATTTAAGTGATATTGGTTGTCTGGAGATTCAGGGGGCCAGTCTAGTGATCTTGACCCTCCATCTCCGAACAGCTTTTGTATCTTAAGTTAACGATGTCCGCTGCCGCCGGTATTCCCTCGGGGAGTGATATCCCAGCGCGCTGTGCGGGTGGTTTTCATTGTAATGCGTGAACGCTACTGCAAGGTTTCGCAGTGCTGTTCTCACATCCGGTTTTGGCATGAACGCGATATAGTCTTCTTTCATCGTTTTCACGAACCGTTCGGCCATGCCATTACTCTGCGGGCTGCTCACCGCTGTTGTGCGGGGCTCCAGATTCAGCTCTCTCGCGAACCTCCACGTTTCATACGCGGTATACGCTGAACCGTTGTCCGTCAGCCACTGCACCGCTGTATCGGGCAACCTGTCGCCGAAGCGCTTTTCCACCGACCTCAGCATCACATCCTGCACGGTTGAACTGTCATAGCCTCCCGTGCTTGCTGCCCAGTCTATGGCCTCACGGTCGCAGCAGTCCAGCGCGAACGTTACCCGCAGTTTTTCGCCGTTGTCGCAGCCGAACTCGAAGCCATCTGAACACCAGCGCATATCGCTTTCTGCCACCGCTATCTTGCCCTTATGTTCACGCTTCGGTCGCTCTGGTTTGTCATGCAACAACAACAGGTTATGCTCGCTCATTATCCTGTAAAGCCGTTTGGCGTTCACAGGTGGCTGTCCCTCTGTGCGACGTTGCTTGCGCAGGATGCCCCACACGCGTCGATAACCATAACTCGGCATATCGCTGATGATGTCGAGGATAGCCGACAGTATTTCTTCGTCTGCTTCGTCATTACGCCGGTTACAGCGCTTGTCCTGCCAGTCGGCAGAACGGTTAATCCGCAGTGACAGCTGCGCACGCGACACGCCCATGGTGCGGCTGACCAGGGCTATTCCCCGTCCTTTGGCAACAAGGGCGCGTGCGCTATCCATTTTCGCGACTGGCCGTACTCCACGGCTTCTTTCAGGATCTCAACTTCCATCGTCTTCTTGCCCAGAAGGCGCTGAAGTTCCCGGACCTGCTTCAGAGCAGCAGTAAGCTCAGAAGCAGGAACGACTTCCTCTCCGGCCGCAACGGCGGTGAGGCTGCCTTCCTGATATTGCTTCTTCCACTTAAACAGCAGGCTGGGCTGGATACCATGCAGGCGGGCGACATGGGAGACATTCATGCCCGGCTCCATCGTCTGCTGGATAATGGCGATCTTCTCCTGAGGAGTTTTACGTTTACGGGCTTCTTGCCCTAACAGGATCCCGGTCATCTCAAAATTGGCGTTAGTGTTAGACATATATTCAAGCCTATCTCTTATCTGGAGATACAGCTACTGTCCGGTGTTTCAGGGGGCTACATCATTATGGGCGTTGGCCTCAACACGGTTTTACGTCACTTAAAAAACTCAGGCCGCAGTCGGTAACCTCGCGCATACAACCGGGCAGTGATGTGATTGTCTGCGCTGAAATGGACGAACAGTGGGGCTACGTCGGTGCTAAATCACGTCAGCGCTGGCTGTTTTACGCGTATGACAGGATACGGAGGACGGTTGTGGCGCACGTCTTCGGTGAACGCACTCTGGCCACACTGGAGCGTCTTCTGAGCCTGCTGTCGGCCTTTGAGGTCGTGGTATGGATGACGGATGGCTGGCCGCTGTATGAATCACGCCTGAAGGGAAAGCTGCACGTTAACAGCAAGCGTTACACTCAGCGCATTGAGCGACATAACCTGAATCTGCGACAACATCTGGCAAGGCTGGGACGGAAGTCACTGTCGTTCTCAAAATCGGTGGAGCTGCATGACAAGGTCATCGGGCATTATCTGAACATAAAACACTATCAGTAAGTTGGGGTCATTACCCAGGCACAGTTAAGCAAAGAAGATCGCATTTACGTCAAAAAGTCCATTCGCTGGCTTACCCTGAAGCGACCCGGCAACCTGACGCCCGCAGAGCAAAAGGCGCTGGAGGTTGTAAAGCAGGCGATCCCAGCACTTGCCATGGCCTATGACTTCAAGGAAGCCTTCTTCTGCATCTACGACGAACCCGACAAGCAGAGTGCTCAGAACGCCTTTGAGGCTTGGAAGAACAGCCTGCCGCCTTATGGCATGGAGCCTTTCAAAAAACTGGTAAAAACGGTACACAACCATTACGACGACATCTTTGCCTACTGGGATGCGCCGTTCTCACTCACCAATGGCTATACCGAAGGGCTCAACGGTTTGATCAAGATGTCCAACCGGTTAGGTCGGGGTTATAGCTATGAGATCATCCGTGCAAAGACGTTGTACTCCAAAGAAGCCCGCAAGGTTGGCAGTGGTATTCGAGCAGGACGAGGCAAGGTCGAGTATGGACCGCACATTCCGACATTGTTGAAGCAGGCAGAAGGTGGAGAGTTGGATTAACGCGAGAGAGGGCGCGTCTGAGAATCCAACCAATGTTAGATTTTCGCAGGGTGGTGAAAAACAGAAAAATCCAACCAGAAGCAGCTTTTTGTCCGACTAAGAATCAAGGGTTAGAATGGATGAATTCCAACCCTAGAATGCAAATAGCCCATATAATAATTCCTTTCAGACAGGTACCGGTTAAGTGTAGCTGAGTCAGACAAAAAAGCCCCCTGACGGGGGGCAAAAATGTAGCAACGTTGTTTCAGGAAAATCTATCAGGGAAAAGGTAACAGCACGGATACTACCGTCGCATTCAGCCTGCATTGATCATGCGGCGGTGCGCTTCGGCCATGGCCTGATGTGGGCCGGATTGCCCGTTATTCATGAATTCATGAGCAACCGCTGCTCTTTCATGCTCATTCATCGCCGCGTAAGACGTTGACGGGACGGTCGTGGATACCGTGTTATTTCCCATCATCTTCTGATGACTTTCCACCATTTTCTGGTGAGCATCCGCCGAGCCGTTCGTCATGGTTTCATGAGCAATAATGGCCTGTTCATGCTGGTCCATACCGGTCATACGAGGAGCAGTCCCCTGGATCCCGACAGGAGCCTCAGCAGACTGCATCTGGTGAGCAGGAGCCTGTGCATTGTTGACGCGATCATGGATATTCACGGTTTCAGTGGCCCAGGCCGATGAAATTAAACCAAAGCCCAGCAAAGATGCTAATACGATATTTTTCATGATAACTCTCCATTTCTGAATTAGTGATGTCCGGGGAAGTACAACCGGTGTTTTCAGTTCCATAACTGAAACAAGTTCGGCAGCGTTTATTTCTCCGGAAGAGGGCTGGATATTCATTTCCTGGCGTACTCTGACGCCGGGTATTGATGAAGCAATCCAGCCTTCCTGATAAGTTGCACTAATTATATCGAATGGCTTCTGTTTGCTGCATGACAGGCTAATGACATCTTTGTCATTTACATCTTTATTTTCAGCATTGGGTTTCCGGGATCATTTTCTCCAGTCTGGGCACGGATAAGATAAAACGCGTGGAGCGTACGTCTGATTCCACCTGCACTCTTCCGTGATGTGCTTCCACGATTGACTTCACAATCGCAAGGCCGATGCCGCTGCCTTCTCCTTTTCGTTGTCTGGATGGATCCACCCGATAAAAACGGTCAAACAGCCTTGATAAATGTTCTTCAGGGATCGGTTTCCCCGGATTTTCAATCACAAGGTCAAAAAAGCTCTCCTGCTCTCTTATTGAGACGGTGATTGCCTGTCCCTCCGGGGTATAACGCAGGGCATTGGATAACAGATTATTGATCGCCCTTCTGAACATTTGTGGATCTCCCTCAACCAGGCAGGGCATCCCGTTAAATTTGAGCGTGATATTGCGTTCTTCGGCCCAGGCTTCGAAAAACTCGAAGACTTTCATGACTTCCGCTCTGAGGTCAAACATGACCCTGTCAGGTATCAGCTGATTATTATCTGCCTGTGCCAGGAACAGCATATCGCTGACCATTTTGGTCATCCGGTTATACTCTTCAAGACTGGAATAGAGGACATCCTCAAGTTCCCTCTGTGTTCGATCCTGACTCAGTGCGATTTCAGTCTGCGTCACCAGATTGGTGATGGGCGTTCTGATCTCATGCGCGATATCGGCAGAGAAATTGGCCTGGCGGGTAAAGACATCCTCAATCTTTCCAATCATATGATTGAACGAGATAACCAGTTGCTCCAGCTCAATGGGAACGCGTGTCGGTTCCAGTCGCGCATCAAGATTCTCGGAGGTGATGTTTTTAATGGCATTGCTGACATTACGAAGGGGCAGGTGCCCCTGACGGACAGCGATTCGAATGATCAGAACAATCAACAGGCTTATCACGACGGCAATCGCAATCAGGTTCTTTTTCAGCGCATCGAGGTAATGGAGATGGAAATTAATGGATAGGCCAGTCAGCATGACATAGTTCTGCTGTTTGCCCTGAAATATCGCCTGACCAGAGGAGGCGATAATCCTGTATGTTTCCATCTTCATTTCGGACCCGGTATCCATCGGTCCCGCAGGATCCTCCACCGTCCAGAGAAAGACATCCCGTGCGCGGCTGTGCTCGCTAAAATCTGCTGAATTCACTGCCGGGCGTAGTGCCGCCCCCTGAGCTGAGCTAAAGAGCACTTCACCCCTGGGATTGAGGAGCAAAAGGGCAACGTTGCGGTAGCTGGCAATTGATTCCTTTATTTTGCTTACTTTTTTTTCATCCGGATCTGCCGGGGACTGGAGTATACGGCTCAGTGTGGTGCTGATTTGTTGCAGATCGCTGACATCCTGCTCGGCAAAATGCTTTTCAACAGAATGCAGCATAAACCAGGTGAAGGCGATAAACGCCAGTATTGTGGACAGGCTGATAAAAAAGGTCAGCCGCAGAGCGAGTGAGAAAGGTCGTCTGGACGGTTTGCTATGCATCCGGGATCTCCAGCATGTAGCCCACGCCCCGCACTGTCTGGATCAGTTTTGTCCCGTAATCGTTGTCTATTTTAGCGCGGAGTCGCTTTACTGCGACATCAATCGCGTTAGTGTCGCTGTCAAAATTCATGTCCCAGACCTGAGAGGCAATCAGGGAGCGGGGAAGAACTTCTCCCTGATGGCGAATGAAGAATTCCAGCAAGCTGAACTCTTTACTGGTGAGCACAATGCGGTTCCCGGCGCGGCTGACTTTTCTGGATACGAGATCAACCGAGAGGTCAGCCACTTTAAGCTGGCTTTCCGTGATCATCGTGTTTCCCCGCCTGAGGAGGGTTCTTACCCGGGCGAGCAGTTCAGCAAACGCAAAGGGCTTCACCAGATAATCGTCCGCACCCAGCTCAAGTCCTTTGACCCTGTGTTCAATCGTGCCAAGGGCCGTCAGCAGTAATACCGGCATCCCCTTTCCGGCACTGCGCAGCATACGGATGATATCCCAGCCGTTTACATCAGGCAGCATGATATCCAGGATGACTAAATCATACTCGGCTGTCATGGCAAGATGATATCCGGTCAGACCATTATCAGCGTGATCCACGACGAACCCCGCCTCTGTCAGCCCCTTGCTGAGATATTCACCTGTTTTAATTTCGTCTTCAACGATTAATATTTTCATCATGCTCCCCGGCTGGCTGCTAATGTCATTTTATTGCGCCCACGATCGTTATCAACGGATTACAGCAAAAATGACAACATTGTCATTATCCTGTCACCCGGCAAACAGAGAGCGTTCGGTAAAGTATCCCTATCAATACTCTGGATTTCGTTTGAACCATTTACCAGGTCTGCCTGTACGAGAAGCGTTATGTTCAAATTAAAATTACTCAGCATCAGTACCATATTCATCCTGGCTGGTTGTGTTTCTCTGGCACCTGAATATCAGCGTCCGCCAGCTCCGGTTCCCCAGCAGTTTTCATTGTCTAAAAACAGTCTGACGCCTGCGGTAAACAGCTATCAGGATACGGGCTGGCGAAACTTTTTTGTCGATCCCCAGGTCAGCAGGCTGATCGGTGAAGCCCTGAATAATAACCGTGATTTGAGAATGGCTGCCCTGAAGGTTGAAGAGGCCCGGGCCCAGTTCAACGTCACGGATGCAGATCGTTATCCCCAACTGAATGCCTCATCCGGGATCACATACAACGGTGGTCTGAAAGGTGACAAGCCGACCACACAGGAGTACGACGCGGGTCTGGAGCTCAGCTATGAGCTCGATTTTTTTGGCAAACTTAAGAACATGAGTGAGGCTGATCGCCAGAACTACTTTGCCAGCGAAGAAGCCCGTCGTGCCGTACACATCCTGCTGGTCTCCAACGTTTCACAGAGCTATTTCAGCCAGCAACTGGCGTACGAACAACTCCGTATTGCGCGGGAAACGCTGAAAAATTATGAACAGTCCTATGCTTTCGTTGAGCAACAGCTCGTGACCGGGAGTACGAACGTTCTGGCACTTGAACAGGCGAGAGGACAAATCGAAAGTACCCGCGCCGAAATAGCCAAACGAGAAGGCGATCTGGCTCAGGCAAACAATGCCCTGCAACTGGTGCTGGGAACGTACCGCGCACTTCCGTCAGAAAAAGGGATGAAAGGCGGGGAGATCGCACCAGTAAAATTGCCACCAAATCTATCTTCACAAATTTTGCTGCAGCGACCGGATATTATGGAAGCGGAATATCAGCTGAAAGCGGCTGATGCCAATATTGGCGCAGCGCGAGCGGCCTTTTTCCCCTCCATTACCCTGACCAGTGGTCTTTCCGCAAGCAGTACGGAGCTGTCAAGCCTGTTTACGTCAGGAAGTGGAATGTGGAATTTTATCCCTAAAATTGAAATTCCTATTTTTAATGCTGGCAGGAATAAAGCCAATCTGAAGCTGGCTGAAATTCGCCAGCAACAATCGGTGGTTAATTACGAACAAAAAATTCAGTCAGCCTTTAAGGATGTTTCCGACACGCTTGCGCTGCGCGACAGTCTTAGCCAGCAACTTGAGTCACAGCAGCGTTATCTTGATTCACTTCAGATAACTCTCCAGCGTGCCAGAGGATTATATGCAAGTGGTGCTGTCAGTTACATCGAAGTGCTGGATGCAGAACGTTCCCTCTTCGCTACGCAGCAAACCATTCTCGATCTTACCTATTCCCGACAGGTTAACGAAATTAATCTGTTTACCGCGCTGGGTGGCGGTTGGGTAGAGTAAATTTATTTAATTAATCAGGAAATTAAAAATGCGTAATTCACTTAAAGCCGTTTTATTTGGTGCCTTCTCTGTCATGTTTTCTGCCGGTCTTCATGCTGAAACACATCAGCATGGCGATATGAATGCTGCCAGTGATGCTTCGGTACAGCAGGTTATCAAGGGCACCGGTGTCGTTAAAGACATTGATATGAATAGTAAAAAGATTACCATTTCGCACGAAGCAATCCCTGCTGTGGGCTGGCCTGCAATGACCATGCGCTTCACTTTTGTTAATGCAGACGACGCTATCAATGCCCTGAAAACCGGCAACCATGTCGATTTCTCGTTTATTCAGCAGGGCAATATCTCCTTACTCAAAAGCATTAACGTTACGCAATCCTGATTATCAGTCCGGAGCGAATACATCCAGTGCGCCTGAACATTCATTAAGGGATTACTGTGAATGAATGATCGGGCGCATATGCCAGGTGTTTTGATTTTTCAGCGAGAAATTGTATGGCTTCTTTAAAGATAAAATATGCTGCAATAATTATCAGCAGCCTCATAGCAGGGGGGCTGATATCGGTTACTGCCTGGCAGTATGTAAACTCATCACAAAAAACAGTACAAACCGAACAAAAGGCACCGGAGCGAAAGGTACTTTTCTGGTATGACCCGATGAAACCGGATACCAAATTTGATAAACCCGGAAAATCTCCCTTTATGGATATGGACCTGGTGCCGAAATATGCTGATGAAAGTGGCGATAAAAGCAGTGGCGGGATCCGTATCGATCCAACGCAGGTTCAGAATCTGGGATTAAAAACGCAAAAAGTCACGCGAGGAATGCTGAATTATTCCCAGACAATCCCGGCTAATGTCAGTTACAACGAGTATCAGTTTGTCATTGTGCAGGCGCGCTCTGACGGTTTCGTCGAAAAAGTGTATCCCCTGACGATTGGCGATCATGTGAAGAAAGGCACTCCGCTTATCGATATCACCATTCCTGAATGGGTTGAGGCACAAAGTGAGTTCCTGCTGTTATCCGGTACAGGCGGTACGTCAACCCAGATAAAAGGGGTTCTGGAGCGACTTCGTCTGGCTGGTATGCCGGAAGAGGATATTCAAAGGCTGCGTTCAACCCGCACAATCCAGACCCGTTTTACCATTAAAGCACCTATTGATGGTGTCATTACTGCGTTTGACCTGCGCACCGGCATGAATATTTCGAAAGATAAAGTAGTGGCTCAGATTCAGGGGATGGACCCGGTCTGGATCAGCGCTGCAGTGCCAGAATCTATCGCATATCTGCTGAAAGATACGTCGCAGTTTGAAATTTCGGTACCGGCTTATCCGGATAAAACATTCCATGTCGAAAAATGGAACATTCTTCCCAGCGTGGATCAGACAACCCGTACGCTTCAGGTCCGTCTCCAGGTTTCTAATAAGGATGAGTTTCTCAAGCCGGGCATGAATGCCTATCTGAAACTGAATACCAAGAGCCAGGAGATGCTGCTGATACCAAGCCAGGCCGTTATCGATACCGGCAAAGAACAGCGCGTGATTACTGTTGATGATGAAGGCAAGTTTGTGCCGAAACAGATCCACGTTCTGCATGAATCACAGCAACAGTCCGGCATCGGTTCCGGCCTGAATGAAGGCGATACCGTGGTGGTCAGTGGCCTGTTCCTCATTGACTCCGAAGCCAATATTACGGGCGCGCTGGAACGTATGCGCCACCCTGAAAAAACAGAAAGCAGTATGCCAGCAATGTCTGACCAGCCTGTAAATATGCATTCAGGGCACTGAGGAGACGACGATGATTGAATGGATTATCCGGCGCTCTGTCGCCAACCGTTTCCTGGTCATGATGGGGGCCCTGTTTCTCAGCATCTGGGGTACATGGACGATTATTAACACGCCGGTCGATGCCTTGCCTGACCTGTCAGATGTACAGGTCATTATCAAAACCAGCTATCCCGGCCAGGCCCCGCAGATTGTAGAAAACCAGGTCACCTATCCACTTACCACCACCATGCTGTCCGTACCTGGCGCAAAAACCGTGCGTGGTTTTTCACAGTTCGGGGATTCGTATGTGTATGTCATTTTTGAAGACGGCACCGATCTGTACTGGGCCCGTTCCCGCGTGCTGGAATATCTGAATCAGGTTCAGGGAAAACTGCCTGCCGGTGTGAGTTCTGAAATCGGTCCTGATGCCACGGGTGTGGGCTGGATTTTTGAATATGCCCTTGTCGATCGCAACGGAAAACACGACCTTTCAGAACTGCGCTCTCTGCAGGACTGGTTCCTGAAATTTGAGCTGAAAACCATCCCGAACGTGGCTGAGGTCGCTTCGGTTGGCGGCGTGGTGAAACAGTACCAGATTCAGGTCAATCCGGTAAAACTGTCCCAGTACGGTATCAGCCTGCCCGAAGTGAAACAGGCACTTGAATCGTCTAACCAGGAGGCCGGTGGCTCATCCGTTGAAATGGCCGAAGCGGAGTATATGGTCCGTGCCAGCGGTTATCTTCAGAGCATTGATGATTTTAATAACATCGTCCTGAAAACAGGTGAGAACGGCGTGCCGGTTTATCTGCGGGATGTTGCCCGCGTGCAGACCGGGCCCGAAATGAGGCGTGGTATTGCCGAGCTGAACGGCCAGGGAGAAGTCGCTGGCGGCGTGGTGATCCTGCGGTCGGGTAAAAATGCGCGCGACGTTATCACGGCAGTGAGGGATAAACTGGAGACGCTGAAGGCCAGCCTGCCGGAAGGCGTTGAAATCGTGACCACCTACGATCGCAGCCAGTTAATCGACCGGGCGATTGATAACCTCAGTTACAAGCTTCTTGAAGAGTTTATCGTTGTTGCTGTCGTTTGCGCACTGTTCCTCTGGCATGTCCGTTCTGCCCTGGTGGCGATTATTTCTCTGCCACTTGGCCTGTGTATCGCCTTTATCGTCATGCACTTCCAGGGACTGAACGCCAATATCATGTCGCTGGGAGGGATAGCGATTGCCGTCGGTGCGATGGTGGATGCCGCCATTGTGATGATTGAAAATGCGCACAAACGGCTTGAGGAGTGGGATCATCAGCATCCGGGTGAGCAGATTGACAACGCCACCCGCTGGAAGGTGATTACCGACGCCTCCGTGGAAGTGGGACCCGCGTTGTTCATTAGCCTGCTGATCATCACCCTGTCCTTTATTCCTATCTTTACCCTGGAAGGGCAGGAAGGTCGTCTGTTTGGCCCGCTGGCATTCACGAAAACGTACTCCATGGCGGGAGCGGCCGCACTGGCCATCATCGTCATTCCTATTCTGATGGGATTCTGGATCCGGGGGAAAATTCCTGCCGAGACAAGTAACCCCCTGAACCGGGTGCTGATCAAAGCGTATCATCCTTTGCTGCTGCGGGTCCTCCACTGGCCAAAAACAACCCTGCTGGTTGCGGCCTTGTCCATTTTCACGGTTATCTGGCCACTGAGTCAGGTGGGCGGTGAATTTCTGCCGAAGATTAACGAGGGCGATCTGCTGTATATGCCGTCGACCTTGCCTGGCGTCTCTCCGGCAGAAGCTGCAGCGCTCCTGCAGACAACAGACAAGTTAATCAAAAGCGTTCCTGAAGTGGCTTCTGTATTTGGCAAGACCGGTAAAGCAGAGACCGCAACGGATTCCGCGCCGCTCGAAATGGTGGAAACCACGATCCAGCTCAAACCTGAGGATCAGTGGCGTCCCGGCATGACAATTGACAAGATTATTGATGAACTCGACAGGACAGTCCGTTTACCGGGTCTGGCAAACCTCTGGGTGCCGCCTATCCGTAACCGTATTGATATGCTCTCAACCGGGATCAAAAGCCCGATAGGTATCAAAGTGTCCGGGACTGTTCTGTCCGATATCGACGCGACGGCGCAGAGTATCGAGGCGGTAGCCAAAACCGTGCCTGGCGTGGTGTCTGTCCTGGCTGAGCGACTTGAGGGCGGGCGCTACATCGATATCGATATCAACCGGGAGAAAGCTTCCCGGTACGGGATGACTGTGGGCGACGTCCAGCTGTTCGTCTCTTCAGCAATCGGTGGGGCTATGGTGGGTGAGACGGTTGAAGGCGTGGCCCGGTACCCTATTAACATTCGCTATCCGCAGGATTACCGTAACAGTCCGCAGGCGTTGAGAGAGATGCCAATCCTGACCCCAATGAAGCAGCAAATTACGCTGGGCGATGTTGCCGATATTAAGGTCGTTTCCGGACCAACCATGCTGAAAACCGAAAATGCCCGGCCAGCCAGCTGGATTTATGTTGATGCCCGCGGCAGGGACATGGTGTCGGTGGTGAACGATATTAAGACGGCCATCAGTGAGAAAGTGAAACTGAGACCGGGGACCAGTGTGGCATTCTCAGGACAGTTTGAATTACTCGAGCACGCCAATAAGAAATTAAAACTGATGGTACCGATGACGGTGATGATCATCTTCATCCTGTTATATCTGGCATTCCGCCGGGCTGATGAGGCCTTACTTATTCTGATGAGCCTGCCGTTTGCCCTGGTTGGCGGGATATGGTTCCTGTACTGGCAGGGCTTCCATATGTCAGTGGCGACCGGAACCGGGTTTATCGCCCTGGCCGGGGTGGCAGCAGAGTTTGGCGTGGTCATGCTGATGTATCTGCGTCATGCCATTGAAGCGCACCCGGAATTGTCCCGTAAAGAGACGTTCACACCGGAAGGCCTTGATGAAGCCCTCTATCATGGTGCCGTACTGCGTGTCCGGCCGAAAGCCATGACCGTGGCGGTGATCATTGCGGGTCTGCTGCCAATACTCTGGGGAACCGGTGCAGGTTCAGAAGTCATGAGCCGTATCGCGGCACCCATGATTGGTGGGATGATCACGGCTCCGCTGCTGTCCCTGTTCATTATTCCTGCCGCCTACAAATTAATCTGGCTGCGCAGACATAAAAAAAGCGTGTCCTGAACCTGAAAGGGCACCCCCTGTGGGTGTCCTTCTTTACTGATTCACCCTGACGTCAGGGTTTATATCGATAATATACAGAGGTGAGTATGAAAAAAGTGGTTCTAATGGCGCTGGCTCTCGGCCTTTCACTACCCGCGATGGCGAGTGAAAAAGTGATTGATATGTACAAATCTGAAAACTGTGGCTGTTGTTCCCTGTGGGGCAAAGCGATGGAAAAAGACGGGTTTGAAGTACGAACTCACGTCATGAATGATCAGGCGCTGTCAGCCCTGAAAGAAAAGCATGCTATTCCTGCAGGACTACGAAGTTGTCATACCGCGGTTGCCGGTAATTTGATCATTGAAGGCCATGTGCCTGCGACAACGATACATAAGGCAATGCAGTCTGGTTCGGGTATATACGGTCTCGCCACCCCCGGTATGCCAGCAGGAAGTCCTGGAATGGAGATGGGAGCCCGAAAAGAGGCTTACGATGTTATCGCATTCTCACCGGATGGAAGTAAAAAAGTCTTCCAGCGAATCGAATAGTCAGCGGAACGGCTGATAACGGGACGCCGGTAGCAGGCACTCCTGTGCCGGCGATATTCGTGGTAATCGCATCCATGACATACCCTGAAGACAGAAGATGCTTCGGTATGCATAAGGAGAGTTACTGTGAAAAATGACAATGCAGTGCAACACAACAACCAGACTGCTTCTGAGCAGACATTATCCCCGGACGAGGGCCACGTATTGCATAAGGTGAGAGATCCCGTGTGCGGGATGGCCATCCTGCCCGACAGGGCGCACAGCAGCATTCGATACCAGGACCACCAACTTTATTTCTGCTCCGCCAGCTGTGAGAGTAAATTTAAAGCCCATCCCGATCGTTATCTTACCGAAGATGCCAGTGAACATTCCCATCACCATCACCACGATCATCACGAAGTCAGCCCTGATCAGATAAAACAGCCTCACAACCAGGCGGAAAAAGAGAATTCTGAAGGTGTGTGGACATGTCCGATGCACCCGGAGATACGCCGCAGTGGTCCCGGAAGCTGTCCTGTCTGTGGAATGGCACTGGAGCCGCTCGTAGCTACGGCATCCACGGGGCCGAGTGATGAACTTCACGACATGACAAGACGCTTCTGGCTGGGGTTGTTGCTGGCGTTTCCGGTTCTGGTACTCGAAATGGGATCTCATCTGTTTCCCGACTTGAGGAATACAGTACCGCCACAGTACAACACATGGCTGCAGTTGCTTCTGGCCTCCCCTGTCGTGTTGTGGTGTGGCTGGCCATTCTTCGCCCGGGCCGGAATGTCGTTACGTAACCGCTCCCTGAATATGTTTACCCTTGTTGCAATGGGGACCGGCGTAGCCTGGGTTTACAGCGTCATTGCAACCGTCTTCCCCTCCTGGTTTCCTGCATCGTTCAGAAACATGGATGGCCTGGTGGCCGTTTATTTTGAAGCCGCAGCAGTTATTACGGTGCTTGTTCTGCTGGGACAGGTTCTTGAGCTGCGGGCACGGGAACAAACCTCAGGCGCCATTACTGCGCTTCTGAACCTTGCCCCCAAAACCGCCAGACGGCTGGATCATGACGGTCATGAAACGGATATTAATGCGGAAGATGTCCTGCCTGGCGATAAGCTCCGCATCAGACCTGGAGAGAGTATTCCGGTCGACGGTATCGTGATCGAAGGCAAAACAACCGTTGATGAATCGATGGTGACCGGGGAGTCTATGCCGGTTACCAAAACGAAGGGTGACCCTGTCATTGGGGGGACGATTAATCAGACAGGTAGTCTTATCATCCGTGCAGAGAAAGTCGGTGATGAAACGATGCTCTCACGAATTGTTCAGATGGTCGCTGATGCACAGCGTTCGCGTGCCCCCATCCAGAGAATGGCAGACAGCGTTTCAGGCTGGTTTGTTCCTCTGGTGATACTTATCGCGGTTGTTGCTTTCTTGATCTGGTCTGTCTGGGGGCCCGAGCCCAGGATGGCGCACGGTCTCATTGCGGCTGTGTCGGTCCTGATTATTGCCTGTCCCTGCGCGCTGGGACTGGCCACGCCGATGTCGATAATGGTGGGGGTGGGCAAAGGCGCCCAGGCCGGGGTGTTAATCAAGAATGCCGAAGCCCTTGAGCGTCTTGAAAAAGTGGACACGCTGGTTGTCGACAAAACAGGCACGCTCACGGAAGGTTCGCCTACGGTGACAGGGATTATCAGTCTCAGTCCGGGTGGGGAAATATCTCTTTTACGTGTAACAGCTGCAGTGGAAAAAGGTTCGCAGCATCCGTTGGGTATGGCTGTTGTCAGAGCCGCGCATGAAAAGGGGATCGTGATACCTGCCGTCAGTAATTTCAATGCCCCGTCGGGGAAAGGTGTCTCAGGCGATGTCGAAGGTCAACGGGTTGTTATTGGTAATGAACTGGCTATGCAGGAAAACAGTATCGTTATTGATAATCAAAAGGCCGTTGCGGATACGTTGCGGATGGAAGGCGCTACCGTTATCTATGTGGCCACAGACGGGAACCTTGCAGGCCTGATAGCTATCTCGGATCCCGTGAAAGCAACCACGCCGGATGCGCTTAAAGCTTTGCGTCAGGCGGGGATCCGCATTGTTATGCTCACCGGGGATAACCAGCTTACTGCTGAAGCAGTCGCACGGAAACTGGGAATAGATGAGGTTGAAGCCGGGATTCTGCCGGATGGCAAAAAAGCAGTGATAACCCGACTGAAAGCGTCTGGCCATGTGGTTGCGATGGCCGGAGACGGTGTGAATGATGCCCCGGCGCTGGCAGCGGCTGACGTGGGTATAGCCATGGGAACGGGTACAGATGTGGCAATAGAAAGTGCTGGCGTTACCCTTCTCAAAGGCGATTTGATGATACTCAACAGGGCCCGTCATCTGTCAGAAATCACCATGAAAAATATCCGGCAGAATCTGTTTTTTGCGTTTATCTACAATGCTCTTGGGGTGCCTGTAGCTGCAGGTCTGCTTTATCCTGTGTATGGAATACTGCTGTCGCCAGTTATTGCGGCGGCGGCTATGGCCCTTTCCTCCGTTAGCGTCATTGCAAATGCGTTGCGTCTGAAAAGTGTCAGGCTCGGGAAATAACCCTGAATGAAGGGTCTGTTACTAACAGAAGGAGTCCGGTATGAAAAGTACCACCTATGCGCTTATTGCTGTCGCCGCGATTGCGGCATTTGCCCTCCTGCGCGAACACTGGTCACATGTGGCAGGTTACTGGCCATATCTGTTATTGCTGGTCTGCCCGCTAATGCATCTTTTCCACGGCCACGGAGGGCATGGAGATCATCAACATCAAGGAAGTGAAAACGATAAAAAAAATTAATCCGGCAGACGGGGCCGCGTCGCGGCCCCGTTATCAGTCCAGGTATCGTTCGTAGTCTCTGGCATGCGCAAAGGCATGCTGTTCAAGTTTGTTATCAGCGGGTGCCGCTGCCCGGAACGCCAGTGAGTTAACAGGATTGTTATTGATGACCAGCTCGTAATGCAGATGAGGACCGGATGAACGTCCGCTGTTACCGGATAACGCAATAGCGTCTCCCCGGGTAACCCTGGCCCCTTTAGTAACGAGTATTTTATTGAGGTGGAGATAGCGAGTTTTAACACCGGCTTTTCCCGTTACTTCAACAAAATATCCCATGGTACTGTTGTATTCGGCCCGGGTGATTTTTCCGTCGATGACGCTGACTATTTTCGTGTTCATGGGCATGGAATAATCAATGCCATTATGGGGACTCACTTTTCCCGATACCGGGTTAAGTCTTGCAGGATTGAAAGGCGAACTGAGTCTTGCTGTGGCCGGTAACGGATAATCGAGACTGCCTTTCCCGGAAGTATCGGAAAGGTTATAGAACTTTTTATCTGATATACGATACGCCGTGTAATTAAATGAACCGGACGTAAATTTATAGGCCACGACACGTGATTTTCCCGCTTTCTTTTGCAGTACGAGTTTTAATGATTCATTTTTTTTCAAATGCCGCAGATTAAACCGGGAAGGCAAGGAGCGCTGAAGAGTAGCGATCTCGTTCGATTCCAGCCCCGAGCGGGTGGCTGAAAGGTAGGCATTTTCTTTTACGACATCGGTAGAATACATTTACTGGAATTCGCCGTTAGCATGAACACTGCGGCGTATGCTAGGGGTTTTCAGGAGGCGTGTCATCTGTCAGTTAATCGGGAGCACCGTTGATGGTCGTCATTTTTGTAACATATCTTGTTTCCCGTTTGCTCCTGAAGCTCTGGGAACTGTATGACCAGCCCGACGGTGATGATTAACGGGACTGAAACAGGTTACGGCAGAGCAATATGGGGCTCATGTCCTGCTACGTAACCCGTCAGTAAAGCCCTGCTGCGCACCTGACGCTAAGCACTAACCCGCCTGCAGTTACCTGGTCGAATACAGCCCGCGAAGCTTTCTTGCCTGCGTCTGATGTGCTTCCGCACCGGCATTATTGACCTGCTCATGCACGAGAGCGGCTTTTTCTCCGGCATTCAGTTCGTTAAAAGAAGAAGACGAGGTCTTTGAATTTGCATCACTGCCGGACAGCATTTTTTTATGTTCCTCAATCATTTTCTGATGCGCATAGGACGCGCTGTTGTTCATAAATGAATGAGCAACAATGGCCCTTTCATGTTCATTCATTTCAGAGAATGAGGGCGTGTTGTTTTTATTAACCCTGTCCGGTAAGTTTTCATGCGTCGAGGAGTTCACATGACTGACGGCTGAGGCATTATTAACAAATCGATGTGCTTCATGGGCAATATCACTGGACTGAGCAAAAGCTGCCCCACAAAATAAAGCTGTAAACGCAGTGGTCGTGATTAATATATTCATGTGTAATTACCTTCTGAGGTACATAAAAGATGTCCTTATGATCATATATAAAAAAATCAACCTGTGGAGAAGATGACGTAAATGTAATACAGCCACGTACATTACACGATTGTAATGAATTTGTTTCTTAAGGTGTGCTAGATTCATTTCATTGTAAGTGGATGAACCAGTAATTTAATTTAAATCGGTTCTCGAATTCTGTCAGTAACCATACTTTAAATAAGGGAATGCGCATGCTGTTGAAAACGTCTCGACGAACTTTCCTGAAGGGGTTAACCCTCTCTGGCGTAGCCGGAAGTCTTGGCGTATGGAGTTTCAATGCGCGTTCCAGTCTGAGCCTGCCAGTTGCCGCATCCCTGCAGGGTACTCAGTTTGACCTGACCATTGGTGAAACGGCCGTCAATATCACGGGCAGTGAGCGTCAGGCCAAAACAATCAATGGAGGCCTGCCGGGGCCCGTTCTTCGCTGGAAAGAAGGTGACACCATTACCCTGAAGGTCAAAAACCGTCTTAATGAACAGACGTCCATTCACTGGCACGGCATTATTCTTCCGGCCAATATGGATGGTGTTCCGGGGCTGAGTTTTATGGGCATAGAGCCTGATGATACCTACGTTTACACCTTTAAGGTTAAGCAGAACGGGACTTACTGGTACCACAGCCATTCCGGTCTGCAGGAACAGGAGGGGGTATACGGTGCCATTATCATCGATGCCAGGGAGCCAGAACCGTTTGCTTACGATCGTGAGCATGTGGTCATGTTGTCTGACTGGACCGATGAAAATCCTCACAGCCTGCTGAAAAAATTAAAAAAACAGTCGGATTACTACAATTTCAATAAACCAACCGTTGGCTCTTTTTTCCGCGACGTGAATACCAGGGGGCTGTCAGCCACCATTGCCGATCGGAAAATGTGGGCTGAAATGAAAATGAATCCGACTGACCTCGCGGATGTCAGTGGCTACACCTACACCTATCTCATGAACGGGCAGGCCCCGCTGAAAAACTGGACCGGACTGTTCCGTCCCGGTGAAAAGATACGCTTACGGTTTATCAACGGCTCGGCAATGACCTATTTCGATATCCGTATCCCCGGGCTGAAAATGACGGTCGTGGCTGCAGATGGCCAGTATGTAAACCCGGTTACCGTTGACGAATTCAGGATTGCCGTTGCCGAAACCTATGATGTCATTGTGGAGCCTCAGGGTGAGGCCTATACCATCTTCGCACAATCCATGGACAGGACCGGTTACGCTCGAGGGACACTGGCCACGAGAGAAGGGTTAAGTGCTGCCGTTCCCCCCCTCGATCCCCGTCCTCTGTTGACCATGGAAGATATGGGTATGGGGGGAATGGGACATGATATGGCAGGAATGGACCACAGCCAGATGGGAGGCATGGATAACAGCGGAGAGATGATGTCTATGGACGGTGCTGACCTTCCGGATAGCGGGACATCCTCCGCGCCCATGGATCACAGCAGCATGGCCGGTATGGATCATTCCCGGATGGCCGGAATGCCGGGTATGCAAAGTCATCCTGCGTCAGAAACGGATAACCCACTGGTTGATATGCAGGCGATGAGCGTCTCTCCGAAATTAAATGATCCGGGTATTGGTCTTCGAAATAACGGAAGAAAGGTTCTCACGTACGCGGATTTGAAAAGCCGCTTTGAGGATCCTGACGGACGTGAACCTGGCCGTACCATAGAACTGCATTTAACCGGCCACATGGAAAAGTTTGCCTGGTCATTTAACGGAATCAAGTTTTCAGATGCCGCACCGGTGCTGCTGAAATACGGTGAGCGGCTCAGGATCACGCTGATCAACGATACCATGATGACTCACCCCATTCACCTGCATGGTATGTGGAGCGATCTGGAAGATGAAAACGGTAATTTCATGGTTCGTAAACACACAATAGATGTTCCCCCTGGTACAAAACGCAGTTACAGAGTGACAGCAGATGCGCTTGGCCGCTGGGCGTATCACTGCCATTTGCTCTATCACATGGAAATGGGAATGTTTCGTGAAGTCCGGGTGGAGGAATGATGCGAATGAAGAGAAATTTGAAGGCCATACCTGTTCTGGTCGCCGGTTTGTTTACCTCACAGCTTTCTATTGCGGCGGGCTCCGTCTCTGCAGATCCCCACGCCGGGCACGACATGTCTGCCATGCAGATGCCAGCAGATGAGAATTTCACTGAGATGACGTCAATGGAGCCCATTGTAACTGAGAGCAGAACGCCAATTCCGCCTGTTACCGATGCCGACCGGAAGGCTGCATTCGGCAATTTACAGGGGCATGCGATTCACGACAGTGCGATTAATTATCTGGTTCTGCTGGATCAACTGGAATGGCAACGGTCGGATAACACCAACAATTTCAGCTGGAGTGTTAACAGCTGGATTGGAGGCGACACAGATCGGATTTGGCTAAAGAGTGAAGGTGAACGAAGCAATGGGGAAACGGAGGCGGCTGAAGCGCAGTTACTCTGGGGACATGCGGTTGGCCCATGGTGGGATTTGGTTGCGGGTGTCAGGCAGGATTTCAGACCTGCTTCTGCCCGGACCTGGGCTGCTGTCGGTTTTCAGGGGCTGGCACTCTATAATTTTGAGTCTGAAATTACGGGTTTTGTCAGTAATGGCGGAAAAGCAGCCCTTCGTCTGGGAGGAGAATACGACGTTTTACTGACTAACCGGCTCATACTCCAGCCATCCTATGAGGTGAATTTCTACAGTCAGGATGATGAATCGCGGGGTCGCGGCAGGGGACTGACTGACACAGAGCTGGGGCTCCGGCTGCGCTATGAAATACGCCGTGAGTTTGCACCCTATATAGGCGTTTCCTGGAATCAACTTTACGGGAAAACATCCGATATGGCGAAAAGAGAAGGTGAGAAAGACCATCAGGTAGTATTCCTGGCGGGAGCCAGAATCTGGTTTTAACGCACTGATATAAAACACTCAACTAAACAGGTAAATGAAATGTCGATTTTAAATAAAGTCATTCTTACAGGTGGCCTCGTTATGGGCGTTGCTTTCTCTGCTATGGCCCATCCGGAATTAAAAAGCTCTGTGCCACAGGCTGATTCAGCCGTAGCGGCCCCGGAAAAGATTCAGCTTAATTTCTCGGAAAATCTGACCGTGAAATTCTCAGGTGCAAAATTAACGATGACGGGTATGAAAGGCATGTCATCACATTCTCCGATGCCGGTCGCGGCAAAAGTGGCGCCAGGCGCTGACCCTAAATCGATGGTCATTATTCCGCGAGAGCCTTTACCCGCTGGCACTTATCGTGTTGACTGGCGCGCGGTTTCTTCAGATACGCACCCTATTACCGGTAATTACACCTTTACAGTGAAGTAATATTATGAACGACCTGATTATGATTGTTATTCGTTTTCTTCTTTATCTGGATTTGATGGTAATATTTGGATTGCCATTTTTTCAGATATATGGAATAAGCGGTGTCAGACATGAAACCTATAACCTGACTAATTTCAGGTCGTTTATAACCTTTGCTGTTGTTACAGGCATCATTCTTACTGGCATTAATATGCTCCTGGTATCTAATGCCATGAGTGGAGTAACTGACCTCAGAGAATTATCCATCCATGTTATCGAGATGGTGATAGAAGAAACTGATGTGGGTATTAGCTGGATTGTCAGGCTCTGTGCCCTGTTTACCACACTCGGTGCTTTGTTCCTTTACACTAATAAGAGAGTATTGTCCTGCCTGCTGATGACGATGAGTGGGGGCGTGGCGCTGGCTACACTTGCCTGGGGAGGACACGCCGTTATGCATGACGGTCTGCATTACTATCTCCATTTACTGAGCGATCTGACCCATCTCGGCGCTGCAGGTGCCTGGACAGGTGCTCTGGTTGCATTTGCTATCCTGCTGATGCGCAGAAACGAGCATAATGCACAGAGCGTCATTGTGATATCTGACTCCCTGGCAAAATTTGCCACGGCAGGAACGGTGATTGTTGTAGCCCTGATCCTGAGTGCGCTGGTCAACTATCTGTATATTGCTGAGGGTAACTTAACTCCCTTATTCAACAGTTCCTGGGGGAGGATATTGCTTGCCAAGACGGCTCTGTTTGTTCTGATGCTTCTTCTGGCTGCAGCAAACCGGTTTCACCTGGGTCCCCGGCTTGAAGTTATGGTCAGGGAAGGGAATTATGATCGCAGCGTTGCCCTGATGCGAAACAGCATCCTGACAGAATTCGTTGTTGCGATTATCATTCTGGGCGCCGTAGCGTGGCTTGGAATGCTTGCTCCGTCTCAGATCAGCTAGGGGACAGCCAAAGCTCATGCGTGAGATTTTTACTTTCATATCAGCGAGTTGACCATGCAGCGTATTTTAATCGTTGAAGACGAACAAAAAACAGGTCGTTACCTGCAGCAGGGACTGGTTGAGGAAGGCTATCAGGCCGATCTCTTTAATAATGGCCGCGATGGTCTCGGGGCCGCGTCGAAGGGACAGTATGATTTGATAATACTGGACGTGATGCTGCCTTTCCTCGACGGGTGGCAAATCATCAGCGCACTGAGGGAGTCCGGGCACGAAGAACCGGTCCTGTTTTTAACCGCAAAGGACAACGTGCGGGACAAAGTGAAAGGACTGGAGCTTGGCGCAGATGACTACCTGATTAAGCCCTTTGATTTTACGGAGCTGGTTGCACGTGTAAGAACCCTACTGCGCCGGGCACGCTCGCAGGCCGCAACAGTCTGCACCATCGCCGATATGACCGTTGATATGGTGCGCCGGACCGTGATCCGTTCGGGGAAGAAGATCCATCTCACCGGTAAAGAATACGTTCTGCTTGAGTTGCTGCTGCAACGCACCGGAGAAGTGTTACCCAGGAGTCTTATCTCGTCCCTGGTCTGGAACATGAATTTTGACAGTGATACGAATGTGATTGATGTCGCCGTGAGACGTCTGAGAAGTAAAATTGATGATGACTTTGAGCCAAAACTGATCCATACCGTTCGCGGTGCCGGATATGTCCTGGAGATCAGAGAAGAGTGAGGTTCAAAATTTCCCTGACCACACGCCTGAGCCTGATTTTTTCTGCGGTGATGCTTACGGTATGGTGGTTATCAAGTTTTATCCTGATTAGCACCCTGAATGGCTATTTCGATAATCAGGACCGCGATTTTCTGACAGGTAAACTTCAGCTCACCGAAGAGTTTCTTAAAACAGAGACGTTCAGGAACAAAACGGATATTAAGTCATTATCAGAAAAAATAAACGATGCGATGGTGGGGCACAATGGCTTATTCATTTCTATAAAAAACATGGAAAATGAAAAAATTGTTGAACTCTATGCCAAAAATTCTGTTGTTCCAGCGGTCCTGCTTAATAAGTCGGGTGATATTCTCGACTATATGATCCAGACGGAAGAAAATAACACCGTGTACCGCAGTATCTCGCGGCGGGTTGCCGTGACGCCGGAACAGGGTAAAAGCAAACATGTCATCATTACGGTTGCCACGGATACTGGGTATCACACCCTGTTTATGGACAAACTCAGTACCTGGCTGTTCTGGTTCAATATCGGTCTGGTCTTTATTTCTGTTTTTCTGGGCTGGCTGACCACACGTATTGGTCTGAAACCGCTACGGGAAATGACCAGTCTGGCTTCCTCCATGACCGTACACAGCCTGGATCAGCGTCTAAATCCCGATCTGGCTCCGCCGGAAATCTCTGAGACCATGCAGGAGTTCAATAATATGTTTGATCGCCTGGAGGGGGCATTCCGGAAACTGTCAGATTTCTCGTCTGACATCGCGCATGAGCTGCGCACACCAGTCAGTAATCTGATGATGCAGACGCAGTTTGCACTGGCTAAGGAAAGGGATGTTTCGCATTACCGCGAAATTTTATTCGCTAACCTGGAAGAACTGAAAAGGTTGTCACGAATGACCAGTGACATGCTTTTTCTGGCACGTTCAGAGCATGGTCTGCTGCGGCTGGATAAACATGATGTGGATCTGGCAGCCGAACTGAATGAATTACGTGAGTTGTTCGAGCCCCTGGCAGACGAAACAGGAAAGACAATCACGGTTGAAGGAGAGGGCGTTGTTGCCGGAGACAGCGATATGCTCCGACGTGCTTTCAGTAACCTGCTTTCCAATGCAATCAAGTATTCTCCCGATAACACCTGTACAGCGATACACCTTGAGCGTGACAGTGACTGTGTGAACGTGATGATTACGAATACGATGTCCGGCCAGGTTCCCGCTAATCTGGAACGTTTGTTTGACCGGTTCTATCGCGCAGACTCATCAAGGTTCTACAACACGGAAGGCGCGGGGCTGGGATTATCAATTACAAGGTCGATCATTCATGCTCACGGCGGCGAGCTGTCAGCAGAACAGCAGGGGCGGGAAATTGTGTTCAGTGTGCGTCTGTTAATGGATTAATACCGTTATTCAGGAGAAACCCGGAAGGTGACAAAAATGTCATCGTTCAGTCACGCGATAAACAGAGGCGGTTTTTTATAATCAGCCATAAATCAGGACAGCGTGATAATTCAATCGCCCGGTTCCTGGCGTGATGATCAACCAGCCCTGAGATCAAATGCTTTCTCTGTTATAAGCATTGATTGTTCGGGTATGAAAACACCGGAGACCCAACCATGAAAAAGATCCTTGTATCCTTTATTGCCATGATGGCTGTCGCTTCATCTGCCTGGGCTGCAGAGACAATGAACATGCATGACCAGGTAAATAATGCCCAGGCGCCTGCCCATCAGATGCAATCATCCGCTGAAAAAAGTGCAGTTCAGGGGGAGAGCATGAAAATGATGGATATGAGCGGTCACGATCAGGCCGCAATGTCCCATGAAATGATGCAAAACGGCAATTCTGCCGCCCATCAGGACATGGCTGAAATGCATAAAAAAATGATGAAAGCCAAACCTGAGAACACCCAAGAAACTGCTAAGCCATTTTCCGAAATGAGCGAGCATGAGAAAGCCGCTGTTGTGCATGAGAAGGCGAATAATGGCCAGTCTTCCGTTATTCATCAGCAACAGGCGGAAAAGCATCGCAGCCAGATCACCCAGAATTAACCCGCAGCTCCACTTGTCAGACCCTCATTTGACGCCGAAGTCACTGGCTTACGCTCCCGTCCGGGAGCGTTTTTTTTATAAGCGAAATGAATAATAATGAAAGAGTCCATACACAATGTTTTTTTTGGTCATGTCGACCTCACAATTAACTTATATTGTTTGAGAATCCTGTTCCCCGGTCATCTCCAGGGTGCATGTCGCGCCGTATCCTGAGACTGGCTGAGAATACGAATGACCGTAACCATAGAATGTGATGATACAAAATAGATCGTATGCCGGTTCTACCGGCAGTGTGCAGATATCGTCTCCCAGCTCTGCACAATGCGTGCCGATATCATGCATGGCCAGCACATCAAATACTGCAGCTATACGACCGATCTATGCATCCACCTGAACAACCCCGATCTGTCTGAAGCTGTAGTCCCAGATGGCCTCCAGATCCTCTTCTGCTTTGGGTGTCAGCTCAATCTCTTTCATTTGCCACCCTGGCCCTGACATTCCTCAGGAATGCATTCTTGTTCCATGGTTTCGCCTCGCCGCTGCTGATCCCTTCGGCCAGCAGATCGCGCAGTTCCTGAAGTCTGGATTCAGCCTGCTTTTCATGCAGCTCATCACCCACGTCCACCGTCATCGTACGAGCCATAACCCCTCCATATCTTAATGTAAGATTTATTCTTACATCATTAAATCAGCTTACTACGCTGCTTCCATCTCCGGCATTTTTTCAAAACAGCCCTGCTGCAGTCTGGAGATCCGACTTAGCCAGAAACCGGATCTGCGCGGCGGGAAACGCGCAAAGGATATGATAATTAAACCAAAAACATAAAATCATACTGAATGTGATATTTAGCATTAAACACTAACAATATTTGATATGATATTTGAATTATTAGTAAGAAATCATACATGATATGATTTTTAACCTAACCGGACATGTTCAGACGGAGCGAGCAGGATGGATGAGAAAGAAGTGAATTTTTCACTCAGCTATGAGCAGCTGACCCGGATAGCGGAAGAGCGTATCCGTGAATGCAATCTGGACAGCCAGGGCGCGATTTACATCAGCGAGTCAGCCAAGGCCGGTGCCGTGCTGAGCTATTGGTATGAACTGGCCATAAATGGCTATGCCTCAGTGAATGCCATAAAGAGACAAGAGCTCATAGACGCCGATCACCTGCGCCTCAGACAACTCATCTGGCCGGAGGCGGACAAGCAATGACTCAGGCGCGCCGACCATCGCCGCTGCAGCGGCGGGTGCTGATTGTGCTGGCCGCCCTCGATGCGAAACGGCCGGGCCCGGTGGCGACGCGGGATATCGAGCGGGTGCTGGAGCAGGGCGGGGACGCCCCGGTGTAC
>NZ_JAGRQY010000349.1:0-730 GCF_018223905.1 Klebsiella sp. 28 | reverse complement strand
GTGGTAGATGGAGTGCTGAAAATGGAATGTTGTTAATGAACAGTAAAATAATTGCAACCATTTGGGTAGCTGTTTTTACTTTTCCCGGCCAAGCTGCTGCCATTACTTCGCCATGTTCGACTAATAACAACCGTAAACCAGTTACTGCCAATTCACGACAAACAATAATTGCTACAATCCAAGCGGGTACTTTGCCTTGACCAACTAAGACGATAAAGGCGGTCATCACTAGCATTTTGTCCGCTAATGGGTCCGCAAATTTTCCGAAGTTCGTCACCAAGCCTTGCGCACGGGCAATTTTGCCATCCAACCAGTCTGTAAAACTAGCAACTGCAAAAATAATCGCGCCCACTAATTGGGTAACGGCTAACGTTGTGTCGCCAAAACTAATCGTTCCCCAGTCCATCGGCACCGACACAATAATAATAAAAATCGGAATCATAAATATTCTTAAAACTGTTAATTTATTTGGTAAATTCACTTCAATTGCCCCTTCCTTCTCCTATTCTATTTTACGTTATCTTGCTGGCAGTGTCACGAAAAAAAGAAAAGAATCTGGAATAATTGCCGTTTGACAGTTTATCCAGATTCTTCTTACACCATTTCTAACGATACGTAATCCCTAATGTAACATCCTTACGAATTAAAACTGGCGTTTTTTCCAGTGTTAAATCGGCGCCATCGACTTGGATGGCGACGTTATTTGAAGCGCCTAGAATCAGTGTTGCAT
>NZ_JAGRQY010000035.1:0-57186 GCF_018223905.1 Klebsiella sp. 28 | reverse complement strand
GTCCCGTCCGTTCCGCCACTTATTAAGAGCCCTGAGCATTTGCTCAGGGCTTTTTTGTTTGATCTGTTCTCTATTATTGCTAATTCAGCAAAAATCCTCTGCATTAATCGCTCTTTTTCCCCTCCACACCATCAGCCATAATTTCATCCGTTAACCGAAATGAAGAAATAACGAGGAAAATCATGGCAATCCCTGCATTTGGTCTTGGCACCTTCCGTCTGAAAGATGATGTTGTTATCGCATCCGTAAAAACCGCGCTGGAGCTGGGCTATCGTGCTATCGACACCGCGCAAATCTATGACAACGAAGCCGCGGTGGGTCAGGCTATCGCCGAAAGCGGCGTGCCGCGTAATGAGCTGTTCATCACTACCAAAATCTGGATCGAGAACCTGAGCAAAGACAAACTCATCGCCAGCCTGCAAGAAAGTCTGCAGAAGCTGCGCACGGACTATGTTGACCTGACGCTCATCCACTGGCCATCACCGAACGATGCGGTTGCCGTTGAAGAGTTTATGGCAGCCCTGATGGAAGCGAAGAAGCTGGGTCTGACCCGTCAGATTGGTATCTCCAACTTCACTATTCCACTGATGGAGCGCGCGATTGCCGCCGTTGGCGCTGAAAACATTGCGACCAACCAGATTGAACTCTCGCCGTATCTGCAAAACCGTAAAGTCGTCGACTGGGCACGTGAGCACGGCATCCACATCACCTCTTACATGACGCTGGCTTATGGTAAGGCGCTGAAAGATGAAGTGATTGCCCGTATCGCGGCGAAACATAATGCGACTCCGGCGCAGGTTATCCTGGCATGGGCGATGGGCGAGGGGTACGCGGTGATACCGTCCTCGACGAAGCGTGATAACCTGGCCAGCAACCTGAAGGCGCTGGATCTGCAGTTGGATGATGAAGATCGACAGGCGATCGCTGCGCTGGATTGCAACGATCGGCTGGTGAGCCCGGAAGGTCTGGCGCCGCAGTGGGATTAATCACTCGTTACCGGTATGCCGTTCGCCCTGCCGCCCGAGAAGGTATTACGACAGCTCCTTCGGGAGCTGTTTTACGTGGTCGCTCAGAAAATCAATAAATGCCCTGATGCGAGTGCTGACCGCCCGGTCGCTGTAATAGACGGCACTGAAAGGCATTTCCACCGGTAAGCGCTTATCGGCCAGTAGCTCGACAAACTCTCCGCTGGCAATCTCTTTATCCACCATGTAATCCGACAGGCAGGCAATACCGTTGCCGGTCAGGCACAGCTGCTTGAGCGTTTCGCCGCTATTGGATGACACCGCCGCTTCGATCTCTAACAGCTGGCCATCGCAACAGGAGACCGGCCAGGTATTCAGCGATACCGGCTCGGTGAAGCCGAGGCAGTGATGCTGTTTCAGATCGGATGGATGCTGCGGCATACCGTAGCGCGCGACATAGTCGGGCGAGGCGACGATCTTACGATAGCTGGTAAACAGCGGTCGGGCGCGCAGGCTGGAATCCGTTAAGGTCCCGGCCCGAATGGCCACATCCACTTTCCGTTCAATCAGATTGATAAACGTCTCAGACGAGACGAGCGACAGCGTCATTTCCGGGTAGCGTTCGCGAAATGGCTTCACCAGCGGCATGAGAAAATGCAGCATCACCGGCGTCGCGGCATCTACCCGCAGCAGGCCCCGCGGCGTCGTGCGCGTCTCCAGCAGATCGTTCTCTGCCGCCGCCATTTCCTGCAAGACCACCTGCATCCGGCGAAAATAGCGCTCGCCTTCTTCTGTCAGGCTGAGCTGGCGGGTGGTCCGATTGAGCAGGCTTACGCCTAGCTTTGATTCCAGCTTTTTGACCGCCCGGCTGACGGCGGAGTTGGCCTGTCCGAGCTGCTCGGCCGCCCGGCTGAAACTCCCGCTTTCCACCACCGCCACAAAGATGGCGATCTCCTCTGATGTGGCTCTCATTATTGCACCTATAGCAAAATTCTATTGATACTTTGATAGTTTTTGTTATTTATACAACCCTTCATACTACGTGTCATCTTAATCCTGATGCTACGGAGTAAATTATGCCACTGGCGCTATTTGCCTTAACCATCGGTGCCTTCGCAATTGGCACCACTGAATTTGTGATTGTCGGCCTGGTCCCGACCATTGCTCAGCAACTCTCTATCTCCCTGCCTTCGGCGGGACTGCTGGTCTCTATCTACGCGCTGGGCGTGGCGATCGGCGCCCCGGTACTGACGGCGTTGACCGGGCGTATGCCGCGTAAACAGCTGCTGCTGGCGCTGATGGTGCTGTTTACGGCGGGTAACATACTGGCCTGGCAGGCCCCTGGCTATGAAACGCTGATCCTGGCGCGACTGCTGACTGGTCTGGCGCACGGCGTGTTCTTTTCTATCGGCTCGACAATCGCCACCAGCCTGGTGGCAAAAGAGAAAGCAGCCTCGGCCATCGCCATTATGTTCGGTGGCCTGACGGTCGCGCTGGTGACCGGCGTTCCCTTTGGCACCTTTATTGGCCAGCATTTCGGCTGGCGGGAAACCTTCCTCGCGGTATCGATTCTCGGGGTGATTGCGCTAATCAGCAGTCTGATTCTGGTGCCGAATAATATTCCGGGCCGCGCCAGCGCCAGCCTGCGCGATCAGCTGAAAGTATTAACCCATCCGCGCCTGCTGATGATCTACGCCATTACCGCGCTGGGCTACGGCGGCGTGTTTACCGCTTTTACCTTCCTGGCGCCGATGATGCAGGAGCTGGCCGGCTTCAGCCCGTCAGCGGTGAGCTGGATCCTGCTGGGCTATGGTGTCTCGGTGGCTATAGGTAACGTGTGGGGCGGCAAACTGGCCGATAAGCATGGCGCCGTCTCCGCGCTGAAGTTTATCTTCGCCGCGCTGGTGCTACTGCTGCTGGTCTTCCAGCTGACCGCCAGCGTTCACTATGCCGCGCTGGCGACAGTGCTGGTGATGGGCGTTTTCGCCTTCGGCAACGTGCCGGGTCTGCAGGTCTATGTGGTGCAAAAAGCAGAGCAGTATACCCCGGGGGCTGTCGACATCGCTTCCGGCCTGAATATTGCCGCCTTTAACGTCGGCATCGCGCTGGGGTCGATCGTCGGCGGACAGACGGTCGAGCGGTACGGTCTGGCGCAGACGCCGTGGATTGGCGCGATGATTGTGCTGGTCGCTTTGCTGTTGGTGGTCCTGAGCGGACGTTTAGATAAATTGCCACGCCGTTCGGCAGCGCTTTCTCCCGAAGGCTAAGGGTTTCTCGCAATTTGCATTGAAAGTGTATGGGAAAATCCCTATAACAGAATAACCAGTCGTCGTCGGGCTGGTTTCTGTTATCGAGGATTAATGCCCAAATTGCGAAAGAACACCTACGCCATGCGCTATGTCGCCGGACAACCTGCGGAGAGAATATTGCCTCCGGGGGCGTTTGCGGGCGTAAGTCCGGTTTATCCCGCCGGTACGCCATTAAGCAGCGATGAGAAGATCCGCGTGCTGGTATGGAATATCTTCAAGCAGCAGCGCGCAGAGTGGCAGTCGGTCCTCAAAAATTTCGGCAAAGATGCGCATTTGGTCCTGTTGCAGGAGGCGCAAACTACCCCAGAACTGGTCCGGTTCGCGACTTCAAACTATCTGGCCGCCGATCAGGTGCCGGCGCTGGTATTGCCGCAGCATCCTTCCGGCGTAATGACGCTGGCCTCCGCGCACCCCATCTATTGCTGTCCGCTGCGCGAGCGCGAGCCTATTTTGCGATTGCCGAAATCGGCGTTAGTGACCGTTTATCCGCTGCCGGATGCGCGGTTGTTGATGGTAGTCAATATCCATGCCGTCAACTTTAGCCTTGGCGTCGACGTCTACAGCAAACAGCTGCTGCCAATTGGCGATCAGATCGCCCATCACAGCGGGCCGGTGATCATGGCCGGCGACTTCAATGCCTGGAGCCGGCCGCGGATGAATGCGCTGTACCGCTTTGCGCGTGAGATGTCGTTACGCGAAGTTCGTTTCTCAGACGATCAGCGCCGCCGCGCGTTTGGTCGTCCCCTCGATTTTGTGTTCTACCGTGGGTTAAGCGTGCACGATGCTTCCGTGCTGGTGACCCGCGCCTCCGACCACAACCCGCTACTAGTCGAATTCAGTCCCGGCAAGCCTGATTAATTTAAGGTTGGTCAGGCCTGCCATGGGGCAGGCCTGCGCATGCATGGTGCTGCCTTTTATTACTCAAAAAAAACCGTAAGGACAAGACAACATGACAACACGCTCTCACCATGACAACGTCGAAAAGCAGTTCGGCTCCCAGGCCAGCGCCTATCTGACCAGCGCCGTACACGCCTCTGGTCGCGATCTGCAGCGGCTGGCGGAACGGCTGGCTGATTTTCCTCAGGCGAAAGTGCTGGATATGGGCTGCGGGGCAGGGCACGCCAGCTTTACCGCGGCGGGACAGGTTGCCGAGGTAACCGCCTATGATTTATCGAGCCAGATGCTGGAGGTCGTTGCCGCCGCGGCAAAGGAGAAAGGTTTTAGCAATATCGTGACCCAGCAGGGGTACGCCGAAACGCTGCCGTTCGCTGATGCCAGCTTTGATGTGGTGATTAGCCGCTATTCCGCTCACCACTGGCATGACGTTGGCCAGGCGCTGCGTGAGGTGAAACGTGTTCTCAAGCCGGGCGGGGTGATTATCGTGATGGACGTGATGTCGCCGGGTCATCCGGTACGTGATGTCTGGCTGCAGACGGTGGAAGCCCTGCGCGACACCTCGCATGTGCGTAATTATTCCAGCGGCGAGTGGTTGACGCTGGCGACTGAAGCGGGGCTGGTGGTTAACCAGTTGTTGACCGATCGCCTGCCGCTGGAGTTCAGTTCATGGGTGGCGCGGATGCGTACTCCTGAGCCGCTGGTGGAGGCGATTCGCTTATATCAGCAGAGCGCTTCGGCGGAGGTCAAAGCGTACTTCGAGTTACAGGAGGACGGATCGTTTACCAGCGATACCATTCTGTTCGAAGCGCATAAAGCGGTTTAATTTAGGCAACAAAAAAGGCACCGGGGAAGTCGGTGCCTTTTTGTCGAACCAGAGGTATCAGGACTCTGGTCGATCGCTGTTTTTCACAAACAACGTTAGCTGATCGCCTGGGCGCAGGTTGTCGGTATCGCTGTTCCAGCGCATCACGTCACGAATATTAACGCCGTGACGTTTGGCGATGCTCGACAGCGAATCGCCTTTACGAACGCGATAGGTGATGCTATCGCTGTTGTTCGCCAGACGCTGGGCGCTGCTGCCTGCGCCAATAACCAGATTCTGCCCAACCTTTAATCCAGAGCCGCGCAGGTTATTCCACTGCTGCAGATCGCGGGTCGTCACACCAAGACGGGAAGCTATCCCGGAAATGGTGTCGCCGGAACGCACCTTATAGCTACGGCTGGTCAGCGGCGTATTGTCCGCGAGCTGCGTCGGCTGCACGGCGGCAATGTCGCCAGAGGCCAGCGATTCACGCAGCTGTGCGGCGTGCTTCTGCGGCACCATGACGTACTTTGGCCCGCTCGCGCCCAGCGTTGACCCTTTTACGCCCGCATTGAACGTCTTCAGCTTGCTGACCGGCATACCGGCCATGTCCGCGAGCTGAGAAATATCAACCGGACTGTCGAGGCGAACGCGCGCCAGCGCACGGCTTTCATCAGCCGTAGGCAGCTTTACGCCGTAACGTTTGCTGTTTTTGAGAATGTCGCTCAATGCCAGCATTTTCGGGACGTAGATTTTCGTTTCATGCGGCAGAGACAGCGACCAGAAATCGGTGGGTTTGCCACGCGAACGGTTCGCTTTTACTGCCTTCATGACCCGGCCTTCGCCGCTGTTATAGGCTGCGACCGTTAACAACCAGTCGCCGTCGAACATTTTGTTCAGACGCTGCATCATGTCCAGCGCCGCGGTAGTAGACGCGACGACATCACGACGCGCATCGTAACTGCGGGTCTGTTTTAAACCATAATTGCGCCCTGTGCTCGGAATGATCTGCCAAATGCCTGCGGCATTGGCGCCAGACGTCGCGTGTGGGTCAAAAGCGCTCTCCACTATGGGTAGTAATACCAGTTCCATTGGCATGTTACGTTTCTTAACCTGCCCGGCTATCCAGTACATATACGGCTCTGCCCGTAAAGTTACATCGTGGAGATAGCTCTTATTTCTTAAGTACTTCTGTTTCTGTTCGCGAATCCGGGGATTATCCGGTATTCCCATCTTTAGCTCGTCGCCTATGGAAGTCCACAGATCCTGGTCTTGCGCGTAGAAGGTTCCATCATCTAACCAGCGCGCTTGACTTGTGAACTTGCCTGCTTCCCCTTGACCAGCCGCAGAAAGGCTCTGTGCTCGCTGTTCGACGGTGCCATCGTGCTTAGACGCCTGGCACCCCACCAGCAGGACAGAGGCGAGTAATATCGCTCGTGCCTTCATGTGTGTGTCAATAGTTGCTTAAAAGACGACCAAGGATAACGGCGAAGTTGGCCGATGACAAGAATTAAATATCAGAAGTCATCTTTCTTTGACCTTAACCATGCAAATCGCGCCATAGAGTGTTGCAAATTTGTTTCTTTGTTAATTTTGTCAATTAAATCAATATCATTTACGCGTAAAAATAAATTTATACGCCGCTCATTTTTCAGAGTTACGGGTAGTGTTTTTTGTTTTTTTGCACGTAACTCATTAACTTTATGATAGTAATCGTTTATGTCCCTATCATCTGGCAGGATACTCAATGCAAACTTCATATTCGCTAACGTATATTCATGTGCGCAACATATGAGGGTTTCTTCAGGAAGGGCGTTAATTTTCATAAATGATTGATACATCTGCTCTGCTGTACCTTCGAACAGCCTTCCGCAGCCGCCGGAAAACATCGTATCGCCACAGAACAGATAAGGTTCGCTGTAGTAACAGATATGTCCTAATGTGTGACCTGGCGTAGAGAAAATGGAAAAATCGTGCCCGAGAATTGACAGCCGATCGCCATCGCCTACCACCTGAGTGACGCCTTTATCCTGGGTTTCCGCCGGCCCGTAAACCACTATAGAAGGGAATTTTTCACGTAATTGTTTTACGCCGCCGACGTGATCCTGATGATGATGGGTCAATAAAATAGCCTCGGGCTGCCACTGGTTTTCCTCGATGGCTGCCAGAACCGGCGCGGCTTCGCCTGGATCTACGATGATGCAGCGGCCGTTATTCTCACTGAGAACCCAGATGTAGTTGTCCTGAAACGCGGGAATACTGATAAGATTCATAAATTACCTCTAAAGCGTAGCGGAAGGTGGCAATGAAGCCGGCAAGGATACCTCACACAGTGACAGCGCCTGAGCATTGGTCCAGTATGCCGTGGGGCGAATACTATCGCGAAACGCTGGAGCAGCAGATGAAACCGTGGCTGGCTAAATTATATGGCTTTCATCTGCTTAAGATTGGCAATCTGAGCGCGGAAATCAATACCGAAGCTTGCGCCATCTCGCACCAGGTGAATGTCTCGCTGGCGGGAAATCCAATGCAGGTCCGGGCTGACCCGCTGCATTTACCCTTTGCCGAAAAGTCCGTTGACGCCTGCCTGCTGGCGCACACCCTGCCGTGGTGTAGCGATCCGCATCGTCTGCTGCGGGAAGCCGATCGTGTACTGATCGATGATGGCTGGATGATCCTGACCGGGTTTAATCCGGTCAGCCTGATGGGGTTGCGTAAGCTGGTGCCGGTCCTGCGCAACGGTACGCCTTATAATAGCCGTATGTTTACGCTGATGCGCCAGCTGGACTGGCTGGCGCTGCTCAACTTTGAAGTGCTGCACTATGGACGTTACCAGGTTTTGCCCTGGTCGCGCCATGGCGGCAAATTATTGAGCACCCATTTGCCGGCGCTGGGCTGTTTGCAATTGATTGTCGCCCGCAAACGGACCATTCCGCTGACGCTCAATCCGATGAAATCCGGCAAAGCGAAAACTCAGCTGCGGCCGGCGGTGGGCGCCACCCGGCAGTGGCGCAAAGGGCAGAATTAACTCTCAGGCAGATAGCCGACATCGTCCAGTGTGGGGTGGGAGGCCGCCGCGCGCGCCAGTTCGTCGCAGCGTTCATTTTCAGGATGGCCGGCGTGGCCCTTTACCCATTCCCATTTAATTTTATGCTGGCCAAGCGCGGCGTCCAGCCGCTGCCAGAGGTCGACATTTTTCACCGGCTTTTTCTCTGCCGTTTTCCAGCCGCGCTTTTTCCAGTTGTGGATCCACTGGGTGATCCCCTGACGAACATACTGGCTGTCAGTGCTGAGCACCACTTCGCAATGCTCTTTTAACGCTTCCAGGGCAACAATTGCCGCCATCAGTTCCATGCGGTTATTGGTGGTCAGACGGTAGCCAGCGCTGAAGGTTTTTTCGTGCTGGCGGTAGCGCATGATGGCGCCGTAGCCGCCAGGTCCTGGATTACCCAGGCAAGAGCCGTCGGTGAAAATTTCTACCTGTTTGAGCATCTCTGGTAGACTTCCTGTAATTGAAATCGATTTGTAAACGATAAGTCTGACATAAATGACCGCTATGAGCACTGCAATTACGCGCCAGATTGTTCTCGATACCGAAACCACCGGTATGAACCAGATCGGGGCACACTACGAAGGACACAAGATCATTGAGATCGGCGCCGTGGAGGTGATCAACCGCCGCCTGACCGGTAACAATTTTCACGTCTATCTGAAGCCCGATCGGCTGGTGGATCCTGAAGCATTCGGCGTACACGGGATCGCCGATGAGTTCCTGCTGGATAAACCTACCTTTGCCGACGTGGCTGATGAGTTTATGGATTACATCCGCGGCGCGGAGCTGGTGATCCATAACGCCTCGTTCGATATCGGCTTTATGGATTATGAATTCAGTAAGCTAAACCGCGGCATCGGAAAAACCGAGACCTTTTGTAAAATCACCGACAGTTTGGCGCTGGCGCGGAAAATGTTTCCTGGCAAGCGCAACAGCCTCGATGCGCTATGTTCGCGTTACGAAATAGACAACAGCAAGCGTACGCTGCACGGGGCGTTGCTCGATGCCCAGATCCTTGCCGATGTCTATTTGATGATGACCGGCGGCCAGACTTCAATGGCGTTCTCTATGGAAGGCGAAAGCCAGCAGCAGGCGGGAGAGATGGGAATTCAGCGCGTCGTCCGCGCCGGCAGTCAGTTACGCGTGGTTTATGCCTCAGATGAAGAACTGGCGAACCATGAATCCCGCCTCGACCTGGTACAAAAGAAAGGCGGAAGCTGCTTGTGGCGTGCCTGATAGCCACTAAAATGAATTAAAAGTAGGCGGTTGGGTGATTTTTGCAGCAAACGATTCAAAATGGTAGAAAAAGCGTTGACGGGGTAGAGGGGAATCCGTAATATTCGCCTCGTTCCCAACGGAACAACAACGCGGAGCGGTAGTTCAGTCGGTTAGAATACCTGCCTGTCACGCAGGGGGTCGCGGGTTCGAGTCCCGTCCGTTCCGCCACTATTCAGAAAGCCTGAATCAGCAATGATTCAGGCTTTCGTCGTTTTCGTCGCCGAATTTCAGCGCGCCTCTTGTTCCTCCTGCATGCACTGCATAAATACCCGCATCGCCGGACTGATAGCCTTCCCGGCATGGTGGGCGCAGAGCGCATGGATCGTCAACGGCGTCTCGCTGAATGGCAGCTCAACCAGCGTCCCGCGCTTGAGCTCGTCCTCCACCGCAAAGCGTGGCAGAAAACTCACTCCCAGATTTCCCGCCACGCACTGCTTGATACTCTCAATACTCCACAGCTCAATGGTGTTCTCCAGAGTAATTTCGCGCTGGCGCAGGGTGCTTTCAAAAATCTGCCGGAACACGCACTGGGGTTCGTTGATGATAAAGCTCAGCGGGATATGCTGGCGCGGGCGCATGAAGTCTACCGGCGCCTGCTCGACCGATGCGACCAGCGTCAGCGACTGCTGGCCAAGCTCCATTATCGTGAGCGCGTCATCGTTACCCACCCGGTAAAACACCCCCAAATCGACCTCGTCGGCAAGCAACGCATCGCGGATGCTGTAGCAGTTGAGCGACTGCAGCGACAGGCGCACTTTCGGAGCGCGTTGCTTAAAACGCTGCAGCACCCGCGGCATTTTATACGCCAGCAGCGTTTCGCCAGTGGCGACGCGAAGTTCGCCACCGGGCTCATCGTCCTGGCGTGCCGCCTGACGTATCGAGGCCATCACTTTAGTCAGGTCGTAGACATGCGGCAGGACCTTCTTACCGGCGGCGGTGAGACACATCCGCCGGCCGATTTTCTCAAACAGCGGGATGGCAAGCTCCTGCTCCAGCTGCTGGATATGAAAAGTCACGGTGGACTGAGTGCAGCATAGTTTCTGCGCCGCGCGCAGAAAGGAACCTTCTTCGACAACAGTTTTGAAGGTGATGAAGCGTCGCAGATCCATATTTCCTCTTTGTATCGATATTATCGAAGCGAGAATGAAAAAATATTCATTTTTTTAAATTATCAGCTTCGGGTAGTGTCTGCCAGACAAGAGGAGAAAACCCGTGACACCTACCCTGATAAGCGCCTTTTTAACTTACACTTTGATCACCGCCCTGACACCCGGGCCCAACAATATCCTGGCGCTGAGCAGCGTCACCTCCCATGGTCTACGCCGCAGCCTGCGGGTGCTGGCCGGGATGAGCGTCGGGTTTATTATCACTATGTTGATTTGCGCGGCTTTAACCTTTTCGCTGGTTGAACTCGACTCACGCTTTACCCTGGTATTGGGATGGATTGGCGCGGCGTACATCCTGTGGCTGGCCTGGCAGATTGCCAAAAGCAAACCGGCGACAGGGACGCCGAGTGTAGAACCGGTAGGCTTTTGGGCGAGTCTGGGGCTACAGTTCGTCAACGTTAAAATTATTCTGTATGGCATCACCGCGCTTTCTACCTTTGTTCTGCCCGTTACTCGCGAGCCTGTTTGGCTTATCAGCGTGAGTCTGCTGCTGGCGGCGATTGGCGCACTGGGAAATCTGTGCTGGGCGCTGGCGGGGCATCTGTTTCAGCGCCTGTTTTTGCTGTACGGGCGGCAACTGAACTGGATGCTGGCAGCGTTATTGGTCTACTGTGCTGTGCGGATCGTGGTGGAATAAAAAGGGAGCGCAGCGGCTCCCGAAGGGTGATTAGCCGATCGTGAAAGGATCGGCATCGCGCCAGGCGGGGAATTTTTCACGATATTCCTGAAGGGCGCTCAGCGACAGCTCGGCATCAAGACGAGTGGCCTGATGCGGATCGGCGGTGGCGATAATCTCCCCCTGGGGATTGATAATCCGACTATCGCCGCGGTAATGATGGCCGTTGCCGTCAGTGCCAACCCGGTTACAGCCGGCGACATAGGCCTGGTTTTCAATCGCGCGGGCGATCAGCAGCGACTGCCAGTGCAGCGAGCGCGGCGCCGGCCAGTTGGCGACATACAGCGCCAAATCATAGTCGTTCTGATTACGCGACCATACCGGAAAGCGCAGGTCGTAACAGACCAGCGGCAGGATCCGCCATCCACGCCATTCAAAGACCACGCGCTGGTTTCCGGCCTCATAGTGATGATGTTCATCGGCCATACGGAACAGGTGCCGTTTATCATAATGGTGCACCGTACCGTCAGGCTCGACCAGCAGGAAGCGGTTAACGGCGCCGTGTTCAGTTTGCAGCGCAGCGCTGCCGGCAATCAGCGCCTGGGATTGCGCAGCCCGGGCATGCATCCACTCCACCACGTCGGCCTCGGGTAAAGACTGTTTTGCCGCTTCCATGGCAAAGCCGGTGGTAAACATCTCTGGTAAAACAATCACATCGCGCCCGGTAATTCCTTCCAGTTGGCGATCAAAATGGCGCAGGTTGGCAGGGCCGTCCATCCAGACCAGCGGTTGTTGCAACAGCGAAATTTTCAGGCCAGGCACAATGGTCAACTCCATTCTCATGAGGGGGTTAGGTTAACTGTAACACCATATCAGCCGCGCGGCGGTCCGCGGAATATTTTGTTAAAAAAATGCTACTGATGGAAACGAAAGGGGAGGAGAGGGCGAAAAAAAGGCGGGGAAAGTTCCCCGCCCGGCGTGTGATGTGGTAGTGGTTTTATTATGCAGCTTCAACTTTACGAACTTTTTCCGGCAGCTTTACCGGCTTTGTCGCCAGCTCCTCTGGCGCAAAGTCGTCGACGTTAATGCTGCGCAGACGGCTATGCTCTGCACGGGTAAGAATGGCGGCCTCATCCTGACTGATTAATCCTTTGGCCAGCGCGTTGTGGGCCAGCTCATCCAGACGGGTGAACGGCAGATTTTTACCCAACTCTTTGCAGATCCGTTGGTGGATAGGATCGGCCGCCATCACTTCCAGCAGGGCCTCTTCCAGCAGGCCTACCGGGTTATGCTCGCTCGGCGTCAGATACTGACCGCGGCCGATGCGGGAGCGCGTGGCGCTGGGCACCTGCAGAATTTTGGCGACCTGGTGGTCCAGCCTATCCGATGGCGCATGATGATGACGGCCGGTCGGGAAGATGACCAGGCGCATTACGCCTGCCACCAGACGGTTCGGGAAATTGTCCAACAGATCGTCAATGGCTTGCTCGGCCTGGTGCAGCGCGTCCTGTACCCCCCAGTGAACCAGCGGCAGATCGGCTTCATTGCGTCCTTCATCGTCATAGCGTTTCAGCACCGCCGAGGCCAGGTACAGCTGGCTTAACACATCCCCCAGACGGGCGGAGATACGTTCGCGTCGCTTGAGGCTGCCGCCGAGCACCGCCATTGAGACGTCTGACAGCAGTGCCAGGTTGGCGCTCAGACGATTCATTTGCTGATAGTAGCGACGGGTGGCGTCACGGGTCGGCGCGCTGCTGGTGCGCCCGCCGGTCAGGCCCAGCCAGAAACTCCGCACTTTATTACTGCCGACATGGCCGATATGTTTGAACAGCAGCTTGTCATAGGCGTTCAGGTCATTATTCTGCGCGGCGGCCATCTCCTCCAGTACGTACGGATGGCAGCGAATCGCCCCCTGACCGAAGATCATCATGCTGCGGGTCAAAATGTTTGCGCCTTCCACGGTGATGGCGATAGGCGCGCCCTGATAGGCCCGGGCGAGGAAGTTGCCTTCGCCCAGCATAATGCCTTTCCCGCCGGTAATATCCATCGCGTCGATAATGGAGCGCTGGCCGCGGTGGGTGCAGTGATATTTCACGATAGCGGACAGCACTGCAGGTTTCTCGCCGAGCATGATGCCGTAGGTGATCAGCGACGCCGCAGCGTCCATCACATAGGCGTTACCGGCGATACGCGCCAGCGTCTCTTCAATCCCTTCCATTTTGCCGATGGAGATTTTGAACTGGCGGCGAATATGGGCGTAAGCGCCAGTCGCCATGGCAACGGATTTCAGACCACCGGTGGCGTTGGACGGCAGAGTAATACCGCGGCCGACCGATAGACATTCAACCAGCATGCGCCAGCCCTGACCGGCCATGCTTGGGCCGCCGATGATGTAATCGATAGGCACGAAGATATCTTTGCCGCGGGTTGGACCGTTCTGGAACGGCACGTTCAGCGGGAAGTGGCGACGGCCGATTTCCACGCCCGGGGTGGAGGTGGGGATCAGCGCGCAGGTGATACCCAGCTCTTCTTCTCCGCCCAGCAAACGATCCGGGTCAGAGAGTTTGAAAGCCAGCCCCAGCACGGTGGCGATAGGCGCCAGCGTGATATAACGTTTGTTCCAGGTCAGGCGCATCCCCAGCACCTGTTGACCCTGCCAGTCGCCCATGCACACCACGCCGGTATCCGGGATGGCGCCGGCGTCAGAGCCCGCTTCCGGGCTGGTGAGAGCGAAGCAAGGGATTTCCAGGCCGCGTGCCAGACGCGGCAGATAATGATTCTTCTGTTCTTCGGTACCGTAATGCTGCAGCAGTTCGCCCGGACCCAGCGAGTTCGGGACGCCGACGGTGATCGCCAGGATGCCGGAGACGCCAGAGAGTTTCTGCAGTACTCGTGCCTGAGCGTAAGCGGAGAACTCAAGTCCGCCATACTCTTTCTTAATGATCATCGCGAAGAAGCGGTGCTCTTTCAGATAGGCCCACAGCTCCGGCGGCAAATCGGCCATTTCGTGGGTGATGGCGAAGTCGTTAGCCATCCGGCAGGCTTCTTCAACTGGGCCGTCGAGGAAAGCTTGCTCTTCGGCGGTCAGCCGCGGCTGCGGATAGTTATGTAACTTTTGCCAGTCAGGATTGCCGCGAAACAGATCGCCTTCCCACCAGGTGGTGCCGGCGTCGATGGCTTCTTTTTCCGTGCGCGACATCGGCGGCATCACCTTGCGGAATGTGCGAAACGCCGGTGCGGAAATCATGGATTTACGCATAGGCGCAAAGTTAAACGGCAACAGTATGATCGCCAGCGGCAGCAGCAGCCAGATATTCCACACTCCGGCCGCGCCGAGCGCCGCGGTCCAGGCGAGCAAAATCACGCTGCTGAGCAGCAGGCTGACCCGGTGATAGAAGAGCGCGCCGAGTAAAACGACGGTTGCAACAATACTCAAAATCATCATAGAGAAATGCTCCCTGAGCTTGTAGGAGGTCTGACCACTTGTGATGTATTGGTTGTAGTGCATGCGTTTTTATTTAGCAATGTGTTTACAAAATAATTACAACCTTGCTCACATTGTTGTATGCAAAAGCGGCACATAAAATCAAAAGAGCGAGGGATAACGCTGCCTGCTGCTTCTCGCTTCGACGGCTATCCGGTACACTGCCGGGGTTATTCCACTCATACTGAAGGATTATCCTCATGTACCAGGATCTTATTCGTAACGAACTGAACGAAGCCGCGGAAACGCTGGCTAACTTTCTGCAGGACGAAGCTAATATCCATGCTATCCAGCGTGCCGCTGTCCTGCTGGCGGATAGCTTTAAGGCGGGTGGGAAAGTGCTGTCCTGCGGTAACGGCGGTTCCCATTGCGATGCGATGCATTTTGCGGAAGAGCTGACCGGACGTTATCGCGAAAACCGCCCGGGTTACCCGGCCATCGCGATCTCCGACGTCAGCCACCTCTCCTGCGTGAGCAATGATTTTGGCTATGAATATGTGTTCTCCCGCTACGTTGAATCCGTTGGCCGCGCAGGCGATGTGCTGCTCGGTATCTCCACGTCTGGCAACTCCGGCAACGTGATTAAGGCCATTGAGGCCGCGCGGGCGCAGGGGATGAAAGTGATCACCCTGACCGGTAAAGACGGCGGTAAAATGGCCGGTAGCGCTGATGTTGAAATTCGCGTGCCGCACTTTGGCTACGCCGACCGCATCCAGGAGATCCATATCAAAGTGATCCACATTCTGATTATGCTGATCGAAAAAGAGATGGCGAAAGGCTAACAGGCAGGTGAGTGTGTACTGTTGACGGTAGCCTCGCTCCGGCGCCGTCGTGATTTGTGAGGGTGAGGTGATCTATGTGCGAACTGCTCGGGATGAGCGCCAATGTGCCAACCGATATCTGTTTTAGCTTTACCGGGCTGGTGCAGCGCGGCGGCGGGACGGGGCCGCATAAAGACGGCTGGGGCATTACCTTCTATGAAGGTAAAGGCTGTCGCACATTCAAGGATCCCCAGCCGAGCTTTCAGTCGCCGATCGCGAAACTGGTTCAGGATTACCCCATTAAGTCCTGTTCCGTCGTCGCCCATATTCGTCAGGCCAACCGCGGGAGGGTGGCCCTGGAGAACACCCATCCCTTCACCCGCGAACTGTGGGGGCGCAACTGGACCTATGCGCACAATGGGCAGCTAAAAGGCTATAAGTCGCTGAAAACCGGTAATTTTCATCCGGTAGGTGAAACCGACAGTGAAAAAGCGTTTTGCTGGCTGCTGCACCGTTTAACCGAGCGCTATCCGCGCACGCCGGGCAATATGCTGGGCGTTTTCAAGTATATCGCCACCCTCGCGGGTGAACTACGTGAGAAAGGGGTGTTCAACATGCTGCTGTCGGACGGGCGCTACGTAATGGCGTTCTGCTCGACCAATCTGCACTGGATCACCCGGCGAGCGCCGTTCGGCGTGGCAAAACTGCTGGACCAGGATGTGGAGATCGACTTTCAACGCGAGACCACACCCAACGATGTGGTCACGGTTATCGCCACGCAGCCGCTGACGGCCAATGAAACCTGGCATAAGATCATGCCAGGCGAGTGGGCGTTATTTTGTCTCGGGGAGCGTGTAGTTTGAGGCCAGCTGCGGCTGGACAACCTCGTGGCTGAGCGGCTTGCTCACCACATAGCGGCCGTCGGTCACTGATACGACCGGCGGTTTGTGGGTCTGCTGGAAATAGTCATAGCCAGGCTTGAGCTGTTTCCAGAAATCCGCGTAGTAGGAGTATTTGTGGCGTTCCATGTTGGCGTTGGTCATGCGGAACGGATAGATACTCACCTGCACGCTTGGCTGGCCGAAGACTAAAGCGCCGGTCACGAACTGGAAGATCTCATCGATACCGCTGTCGGTCATGGCGTAGCAGCCGACTGAGACGCAGTCGCCGTGGATCATCAGGTATTTCCCTTCATAACCATGGGCGCGATCGTAGGCGTTCGGGAAGCCGATGTTAATCGCTTTATAGAAGCGGCTGTCGGGTTTGAGCTGGCTGCGGGTGACGTTATAGAACCCTTCCGGACTCTTGAAATCGCCCTGGCGCTGTTTCGGACCGAGGCCACCGGAGTAATTGCAGATCCGGTAGCTGTCGAGGAGCTGGTAGGTCTCACCCATTTTGACGTAAAGGTCGAGCATGCGCTCTTCTTTAAAGATCTCAATGTAAACCGGTGAACCCATTAATTGCTGCTTATATTCTTTGCTTACCGGCGTCGTCGGGCTGTTGCTGCTGAGCAGCCCGGCAAATGACACGCACGGCAACAGAAGCATCGCAATAAATAATGCGATTTTGCGCATACTGCTTGTTCCTTGATAAAACAAAATAGCCACATTGCCAGGACGGCAAGAGAGACCCGAAATCAGAGTTTTCTGGATTTAGAGCGCTCACATTAGCATCACGGCATTTTTTCGCAAGGGCGACGTGGCGGCGTTTACAAATCAGCCTCACTTTATACCCTGCCAGCGACGAAAACACAGTGAGAACTTTGCGCAATAGCTCGCATTTTAGAAGCACTTATCGCCCCTTGCGCTACAGCCGCCGCTCACGAAATGTTACACTTGCGCCGGTTCATCATCAGAGTAAGAAAGGATGCTTCTCTTCCGTCCTGAGCGCTACTGGCGCCGTTTCGCCCTTTCTTCTCTGCCATTCTGTCAATAAGCTGGCCCTGACCTGCGTCGGGGTTGAGGTTACGGATACCTGCTAACGATATGATTAAAATCACGAAAGGGCTGGATTTGCCCATAGCTGGCATGCCATTACAGCAGATTTCTCCCGCGCCAGCGGTGAAGCGCGTCGCGCTACTCGGCGAAGAGTACGTTGGCATGCGCCCCGCGATGGCGGTTAAAGAAGGCGATCGGGTCAAAAAAGGTCAGATCCTGTTCGAAGATAAAAAGATCCCTGGCGTCTGCTTTACCGCCCCGGCGAGCGGGATCGTCAGCGCGATCCACCGCGGCGAACGGCGCGTGTTGCAGTCGGTGGTGATTGATATCGAGGGCAATGACGCGGTGGCGTTTACCCGTTACGCCGCGGACGCGCTGGCCGAACTGCCGCGCGACACCGTACAGCAGCAGCTGCTGGCGTCGGGCCAATGGACGGCGCTGCGTACCCGGCCGTTCAGCAAAACGCCGCTCCCGGGGAGCACGCCCGCCGCTATCTTTGTTAACGCCATGGACACCAATCCGCTGGCGGCGGAGCCGCAGCCGATTATTCTGGCCGAACGTGCCGCCTTCGACGCCGGTCTTACCGTGCTCACGCGCTTGACCGACGGGAAAGTGCACGTCTGCCAGCCCAGCGGCGGCAAGCTGGGCGGTCATCCTCTCGGCCAGGTTTGTTTTAATCAGTTCAGCGGGCCGCACCCGGCGGGGCTGCCGGGAACGCATATTCACTTTCTGGAGCCGGTGAGCCTGAATAAGCAGGTCTGGCACCTCAATTATCAGGACGCGATCGCCATTGGTAAGCTTTTCCTCGACGGGGAGCTCTACTGCGAACGGATAATTGCGCTCGGCGGCCCGCAGGTAACATCTCCGCGGCTGGTCAAAACGACGCTCGGCGCCAGCCTGGAGGATCTGCTGGCAGGTGAGTTGCAGGAGGGGGAAAACAGGGTCATTTCCGGCTCGGTGCTTAGCGGCGCCCGCGCCCATGGCCCTCACGCCTTCCTGGGGCGCTTCCATCTGCAGGTGAGCGTGGTCAAAGAAGGGCGGGAAAAAGAGCTCTTCGGCTGGGTGATGCCGGGCAAAGAGAAATTCTCGATTACCCGCACCACGCTGGGCCATTTCTTCAAGCGCAAGCGCTTTCATTTTTCCACCGATACCAACGGCGGCGAGCGGGCGATGGTGCCGATCGGCAACTACGAGCGGGTGATGCCTCTGGATATCCTGCCGACCATACTGCTGCGCGATCTGCTGGCCGGAGACACCGACAGCGCTCAGGCGCTGGGCTGTCTGGAGCTGGATGAAGAAGATCTGGCGCTGTGCACCTATGTTTGCCCTGGAAAGTATGAATATGGCCCGGCGCTGCGCAGCGTGTTAACCCGGATTGAGCAGGAAGGATAAGAGATGGGCTTAAAGCACCTGATTGAGAAACTTGAGCCGCATTTCACGCATGGCGGCAAGCTGGAAAAATATTACCCGCTGTATGAGGCGGCGGCGACCATCTTCTACACGCCGGGCCAGGTAACCCGCGGCGCGGCGCACGTGCGCGACGCCATCGACCTGAAGCGGATGATGATCCTCGTGTGGTTTGCCGTATTCCCGGCGATGTTCTGGGGCATGTACAACGTTGGGCTGCAGACCATTCCGGCGCTGCACAAGCTATACGGCGCCGAACAGCTGCAGCAGGCGATCGCCAACAACTGGCACTACAGCGTCGCCCAGTGGTTAGGGGTGAGCTTCAGTGCCGACGCCGGCTGGCTGAGCATGATGACCCTGGGCGCGGTCTTCTTCCTGCCGATCTATATCACCGTTTTTATCGTCGGCGGCTTCTGGGAAGTGCTGTTCGCGATTGTGCGCAAGCATGAGATTAACGAAGGTTTTTTCGTTACCTCTATTCTCTTCGCGTTGATTGTGCCGCCCACGCTGCCGCTGTGGCAGGCGGCGCTGGGGATCTCCTTCGGCGTGGTGATCGCCAAAGAGATTTTCGGCGGCACCGGGCGCAACTTCCTCAACCCGGCGCTGGCGGGGCGCGCGTTCCTGTTCTTCGCCTATCCGGCGCAGATTTCCGGCGATCTCGTATGGACCGCGGCGGACGGTTTCTCCGGCGCCACGCCGCTCTCCCAGTGGGCCAGCGGCGGCGGTGAAGCGCTGGTGAACGTGGCGACTGGCGTGCCGGTGAGCTGGATGGACGCCTTCCTCGGCAATATTCCCGGCTCAATTGGCGAAGTGTCAACGCTGATGATCTTCATCGGCGGGGCGATCATCCTCTTTGGCCGCGTCGCGTCCTGGCGCATCGTCGCCGGGGTAATGATCGGCATGATCGCCACCGCCACCCTGTTTAACGTTATCGGCTCCGACACCAACCCGATGTTCGCTATGCCATGGTACTGGCATCTGGTGCTCGGCGGTTTCGCCTTCGGGATGATGTTTATGGCGACGGACCCGGTATCCGCCTCGTTTACCGATAAAGGGAAATGGAGTTACGGCGTGCTGATCGGCGTGATGTGCGTGCTGATCCGCGTGGTGAACCCGGCTTATCCGGAAGGGATGATGCTGGCGATCCTCTTCGCCAACCTCTTCGCACCGCTGTTCGATTATCTGGTGGTGCAGGCCAATATTAAGCGGAGGAAGTCGCGTGGCTGAGAAGAAAAGTAACGATAGCATCGGCAAAACGCTGCTGGTGGTGCTGGTGCTTTGTCTGGTCTGCTCCATCGTGGTGGCGGGCTCGGCCGTGGGGCTGAAATCCCGCCAGCAGGCGCAGCGGGCGTTGGATAAGCAGCGCAATATCCTGGCAGTGTCAGGGCTGATGCACCCCGGTATGGATGCGGATGCGGTAGCGGACACCTTCGCGGCGCGCATTACCCCGCGACTGGTGAATCTGGCCACCGGCGAACTGCTGGAGAAAGACCCGGGTAAATTTAATCAGGCTCAGGCGCTGAAGGATCCGCAGCAGAGTATGGCCCTGGATGCCAGTCAGGATCCGGCTGGTATAAAGCGACGCAGTAATCTGGCGGAAATTTACCTGGTGCGCGACGCGCAGCAGAAGATTGAGCAGGTGGTGCTGCCCATTTATGGCAACGGCCTGTGGTCGATGATGTATGCCTTCGTGGCGCTGGACGTCGATGGCCGCACGGTAAAAGGCATTACTTACTACGATCAGGGCGAAACGCCGGGGCTGGGCGGCGAGGTGGAAAACCCGAACTGGCGCCAGCAGTTTGTCGGCAAGCAGGTGCTGGATGACAACGGCATGCCGGCGCTGAAGGTGGTGAAAGGCGGCGCGCGCGCAGGCGATCTCCACGCGGTTGACGGTTTATCCGGCGCCACGCTGACGTCCAATGGCGTACAGCATAGCTTTGATTTCTGGATGGGCGAACTGGGCTTTGGTCCGTTCCTGAAAAAGGTTCGTGAGGGAGAGCTGAATAATGGCTGAACAGAGCGATATGAAAGAGGTGAAGCGCGTGCTGGTGGGGCCGCTCATCGCCAATAACCCCATCGCCCTGCAGGTGCTGGGTGTCTGCTCCGCACTGGCGGTAACCACCAAACTGGAAACCGCCTTCGTGATGACCATTGCGGTGACCCTGGTGACGGCGTTCTCCAGCATGTTTATCTCGATGATCCGCCACCATATTCCCAATAGCGTGCGCATCATCGTGCAGATGGCGATCATCGCCTCGCTGGTGATCGTGGTGGATCAGCTGCTGCGGGCTTTCGCCTATGAGACCTCCAAACAGCTGTCGGTATTCGTCGGGCTTATCATCACCAACTGCATCGTGATGGGCCGCGCCGAAGCCTACGCCATGAAGTCGCCGCCGCTGGCGAGCTTTATGGATGGTATTGGCAACGGTCTCGGCTATGGCGCGATCCTGATTATCGTCGGCTTCCTGCGCGAGCTTATCGGTAGCGGCAAGCTGTTCGGTATCACGGTGCTGGAAACGGTGCAGAACGGCGGCTGGTATCAGCCGAACGGCCTGTTCCTGCTGGCGCCGAGCGCGTTCTTCATTATCGGTTTGCTGATCTGGGCCCTGCGTAGCTGGAAGCCTGAGCAGCAGGAAAAGGAGTAATCGGTGATGGCTCATTACATCAGCCTGTTTGTCCGCGCGGTGTTCGTTGAGAACATGGCGCTGGCCTTCTTCCTCGGGATGTGCACCTTTCTTGCGGTGTCGAAAAAGGTCTCCACCGCCTTCGGCCTCGGCGTCGCGGTGACGGTAGTGCTTGGGCTTGCCGTGCCAATCAATAACCTGGTCTATAACCTGGTGCTGCGCGACGGCGCGCTGGTTGAGGGGGTGGATCTCAGCTTTCTTAACTTCATCACCTTTATCGGAGTGATCGCCGCGCTGGTGCAGATCCTCGAGATGATCCTCGATAAGTATTTTCCGGCACTGTACAACGCGCTGGGCATCTTCCTGCCGCTGATTGCGGTGAACTGTGCGATTTTCGGCGGCGTGTCGTTCATGGTGCAGCGCGATTACAACTTCCCGGAGTCCATCGTCTACGGCTTCGGCTCCGGCATTGGCTGGATGCTGGCGATCGTGGCGATGGCGGGGATCCGCGAAAAAATGAAGTACGCCAACGTGCCCGCCGGTTTGCGCGGGTTAGGGATCACCTTTATCACCACCGGACTAATGGCGCTGGGCTTTATGTCCTTCTCCGGCGTGCAGCTATAAGGGCGAATAAGTATGGAAATTATTCTTGGCGTCGTGATGTTCACGCTGATTGTGCTGGTGCTGTCGGGGCTTATCCTGGCAGCGCGCTCAAAGCTGGTGAACGCGGGCGACGTGGTTATTGAGATCAATAACGAAGCGGATAAACAGATCCGCACCCCGGCGGGTGACAAACTGCTGAACACGCTGTCCAGCAACGGGATCTTCGTCTCCTCCGCCTGCGGCGGCGGCGGCTCCTGCGGCCAGTGTCGGGTAACTGTTAAAGAGGGCGGCGGGGATATCCTGCCGACCGAGCTTTCGCATATTACCAAGCGGGATGCCAAAGCCGGTTGCCGTCTGGCCTGTCAGGTGGCGGTGAAGCAGAACATGAAGATTGAACTGCCGGAAGAGATTTTCGGCGTCAAAAAATGGGAGTGTGAAGTTATCTCTAACGATAACAAAGCCACTTTCATTAAAGAGCTCAAGCTGCGGATCCCGGAGGGGGAGGTGGTGCCGTTTCGCGCCGGGGGCTATATTCAGATTGAATGCCCGCCGCATAAAGTGGCCTATGCAGATTTTGATGTTCCCGATGAATACCGTTCAGACTGGGATAAGTTCAACCTGTTTCGCTATGTCTCTGAGGTGAAAGAGCCGACCCTGCGCGCCTACTCAATGGCTAACTATCCGGAAGAGAAGGGCATCATTATGCTCAACGTGCGCATCGCGACGCCGCCGCCGAAGGTCCCGGATGCGCCGCCGGGGATCATGTCATCCTATATCTGGTCGCTGAAGCCGGGCGATAAGGTGACGATTTCCGGGCCGTTTGGCGAGTTCTTTGCTAAAGAAACCGACGCCGAGATGGTGTTTATCGGCGGCGGCGCCGGGATGGCGCCGATGCGTTCGCATATTTTCGACCAGCTCAAGCGCCTGCACAGCACTCGCAAAATCAGCTTCTGGTACGGCGCCCGTTCGCTGCGCGAAATGTTCTACGATGAGGAGTTTGAACAGCTGGCGCGCGACAATCCAAACTTTACCTTCCACGTCGCGCTCTCCGATCCGCTGCCGGAAGATAACTGGACCGGGCATACCGGCTTTATCCATAACGTTCTGTACGAGAACTATCTACGCGATCACCCGGCGCCGGAAGACTGCGAGTTCTACATGTGTGGGCCGCCGGTAATGAACGCCGCGGTAATTAAGATGCTCAAAGATCTGGGCGTCGAGGACGAGAATATTCTCCTCGACGACTTTGGAGGCTGACGATGCTGACGGTATTTATCGCGACCTTTGTGATTTTTGCGCTGGTGATCCTCGGCATGTCGCTGGGCTACCTGGTGAAGCGCAAGAGCATCCAGGGCAGCTGCGGTGGGATCTCCGCGCTGGGGCTGGAGAAAGTCTGCGATTGTCCGGAACCGTGCGACGCGCGTAAAAAGCGCCTCGCCCGCGAGGCGCAGCGTCAGCAGCGGCGTATTTTGTAATGCCCGGCGGCGCTGCGCATGCCGGACCTGCTGCTTCAGTTTTGTAGGCCGGGTAAGGCGCCAGCCGCCAGCCGGCATAAAGCGGCTCCGTGCCCGGCGGCGCTGCGCTGGCCGGGGCTGCTGCTTCAGTTTTGTAGGCCGGGTAAGGCGCCAGCCGCCACCCGGCATAAAGCGGCTCCGTGCCCGGCGGCGCTGCGCTTGCCGGGTCAGCTGCTTCGGTTTTGTAGGCCGGGTAAGGCGCCAGCCGCCACCCGGCAACAACATGCCAGCAATGTGAGGCCGCTTTCGCGGCCTTTTTAGCCGTTGACTCCCTTACTGCCAGCTTTTCGCCTGCGCCGGAGAATCCACCATCACCCCGTCGGCGCCCAGTTCTATCGCCGTGCGGTAGTCTTCCGCACTGTTGATGCCGAAGAAGATAATGTGCGCTTTATCCTGCGAGCGGAAGCAATCCATTGCCTCTTTATCCCAGGTGAGCGTCGCCGGGGAGATCCCTTCGCCAAGGGTGAATTTCTCCACCACCTCGACTTTGCGCTTCAGCTCCAGGCCATACCACTGCTCACCATCGCGTTGACTCGCTGGCTGGCACTGATGGCTGAGCGAAATATTGGCAAGCCTGGTGCGGGTTTCACTGCGAGTGACAAAGCGAGGGATGGCTGGCGGCAGGGCGGCGATATAGCGGTCTTCGGTGGAATAGACCCGCACGCGATCGAGGCTATCGGTGGTTTTTAACACTTCAAGCAGGCGCTGGCCCATCACAGTCGGATCGGCATCCGGAGATTTGATATCGATATAGAAAAAAGTGTGCGGCCATTGCTGTAAAACGCTTTGCAAGGTCGGAATGGTGGCCTGCTTACCACGCCACGGGTGGCTGTCATCCCCCCATTTCCAGCCGGCGTCGACTTTCGCCAGCTCGGCGGCGGTCAAACTGGAAACTTTGCCCTCGCTATTGGTCAATGCGGAAAGATCGCTTGACCGGTAGAGCACCGGTACGCCGTCACGGCTTAACTGCACCGTGACCCAGATGGCTTCAGCGTTATTGTCCAGCGCCAGCTTAATGGCCGGCAGGGTATTTTCCGGCGCATCGCCGGTGCCGCCGCGGTGGGCTATCAGCTGTGGAGCGGCCCAGGCGCCGGCGGTGGCCAGCAGGCAAAGCGCGGTAAGTATTTTCTTCATGATTACATCTTCCTGATTTATCTTTTAAATCAATGAAAATAAACATAATTTATTGCAGTTTTATGTTTTAACCGCTTTTTTAGCCGATGAAATAAAAAAAGCATAAAATTCGCATCTGATTTTGCTATGCTGTATGGGTATACAGTGTTGAGTCTGACGATGCGTAAAATTATCCATGTCGATATGGACTGTTTCTTTGCGGCGGTGGAGATGCGCGACAACCCAGCGTTGCGCGATATTCCCCTCGCGATAGGCGGCAGTCGGGTACAACGTGGCGTGATTAGTACCGCGAACTATCCTGCGCGTAAGTTTGGCGTGCGCAGCGCCATGCCGACGGCGACGGCGCTCAAGCTGTGCCCGCATCTCACGCTGCTTCCCGGCCGCTTCGATGCCTACAAAGAAGCCTCGAACCATATCCGCGAAATTTTCTCCCGCTATACCTCGCGCATTGAGCCGCTGTCGCTGGATGAAGCCTATCTTGACGTCAGCGACAGCGAGCATTGTCACGGGTCAGCCACCCTGATAGCCCAGGAGATCCGCCAGACCATCGAACGGGAGCTGCGCCTCACCGCCTCGGCGGGGGTGGCGCCGGTGAAGTTTCTCGCTAAAATCGCTTCAGATATGAATAAACCCAACGGCCAGTTCGTTATCGCCCCCCATCAGGTGGCAGAGTTTGTGCGGGCGCTGCCGCTGGCGAAAATACCCGGCGTCGGGAAGGTATCGGCAGCGAAGCTGGAAAATATGGGCCTGCGAACCTGTGGCGATGTGCAAAACAGCGATCTGGCCATGCTGCTTAAGCGCTTCGGTAAATTCGGGCGTATTCTGTGGGAGCGCAGCCACGGGATTGATGAGCGGGAAATTCATAACGATCGGCAGCGTAAATCGGTGGGCGTGGAGCGCACCTTAGCGGAAGATATCCATGAATGGCCGGAGTGCGAAGCGATTATCGAAAACCTCTATCCCGAGCTGGAGAGGCGACTGGCGAAGGTCAAACCTGACCTGCTGATCGCCCGTCAGGGCATTAAACTGAAATTCAATGATTTCCAGCTGACCACCCAGGAGCACGTCTGGCCGCGGCTGAACAAAGAGGATCTGATCGCCACCGCGCACAAAGCCTGGGATGAGCGCCGCGGCGGACGGGGCGTGCGCCTGGTTGGGCTCCACGTGACGTTGCTCGATCCGCAGCTGGAAAGGCAGCTTTTATTAGGGATTTAGCCATGCATATTCGTGCTTACCGCGACAGCGATTTGCCACTGCTCTGCCAGATCTTTCTGCGCGCGGTGCGGGAAACCGCCAGTCGGGACTATACCCCGGGGCAGATCGCGGCCTGGGCGCAGGTGGATGAGACGCGCTGGCGACAAAAGCTGGCCGACTCAATCGGCCTGGTGGCCGTGGTCAACAGCCAGCCGGTTGGCTTTATCACCGCCATCGGGACGCATATCGATTTGCTGTTCGTCTCGCCGGATCGTGCCCGCCAGGGTATCGGCGGCGCGCTTATCGAGGCGCTCTGCGCTCAGTATCCAGCGCAAATCCTGACGGTGGACGCCAGCATTACCGCAAAGCCCTGTTTTACGGCCCATGGTTTTAAGGTGGTGGCTGAGCAGCGGGTGGCGGCGCGCGGGGAGTGGTTTATTAATTACCGGATGGAAAAACGCGTGGCGCTAAGGTGATGCGGGGTAAAACCGGCGGCGGGCCGCCGCCGGTTGTGGGGCTTATTTAGCCGGAATGGCTTTCAGCAGCTCGGTCAGCAGCGTCCAGTACTGACCGACGCTCTCGATATGGACCTGCTCATCCGGGGAGTGCGGACCGGTAATGGTTGGCCCGATGGAGACCATGTCCATCTCCGGATACGGTTTTTTGAACAGACCGCATTCCAGACCGGCGTGAATGATCTGGATGTTCGGCGTCTTGTTGAACAGACGCTGGTAAGTCTCGCGCACCAGGTGCATCACTGGCGAATTTGCGTCCGGTTGCCAGCCAGGGTAAGCGCCTTTGGCTTCGGTTTTCGCCCCCGCCAGCTTACCCAGAGAATCCAGCATGCTGACCACGTAGTCTTTGCCGCTGTCGATCAGCGAGCGGATCAGGCAGTGGATCTGTACGTTGTCATCGGTCATGGTGACGACGCCGACGTTCAGCGAAGTTTCCACTACGCCTTTCGCCACGTCAGAGTTGCGGATAACCCCGTTCGGCGTGGCGTTCAGCAGACGGATGAAAGTGTCGCGGGAAGCCTGAGTCAGCGCCGCTTTGTCGTTATCGACCGCTTCCACGAGCACCACCAGGTTCTTCTCTTTGGCCTCCAGCTCGTTTTTCAGCAGCGCCTGGTAAGTATTCACCAGCGCTTTCAGCGCATCGGCTTTATCCGCGGCGACGGCGACAGTAGCGTAAGCTTCACGCGGGATGGCGTTGCGCAACGTGCCGCCGTTGAAATCGACCAGACGCAGATCCAGCTCATCGGCGTGGCCGGCGAGGAAGCGCGACAGCAGCTTGTTGGCGTTACCCAGACCAAGGTGAATATCACCGCCGGAGTGGCCGCCTTTCAGCCCTTTTAAGGTGACTTTAAAGCTCTGGAACCCGGCGGGAATCGCTTCGCGGGTCAGCGCCAGGTTAGAGGTGAAATCGATCCCGCCGGCGCAACCCATGTAGATTTCGCCTTCTTCTTCGGAGTCGGTGTTGATCAGGATATCGGCCTGTAGCCAGTTGGCCTGCAGACCGAACGCGCCGTCCATACCGGCTTCTTCGGTCATGGTCAGCAGCACTTCCAGCGGGCCGTGAGCGACGCTATCATCGGCCAGTACCGCCAGTGCGGACGCCATTCCGATACCGTTGTCCGCGCCCAGCGTGGTGCCGCGCGCTTTCACCCATTCGCCGTCAATGTACGGCTGGATCGGATCTTTAACGAAGTCGTGGACGGTGTCGTTATTTTTCTGCGGCACCATATCGAGGTGCGCCTGCAGCGCTACCGGCTTACGGTTTTCCATACCGGCAGTCGCGCCTTTACGAATCAGAATGTTGCCAACCTGGTCGCGTTCCGCATGTAAGCCTTTTTCTTTTGCCCAACCCATAATATGCTCGGCGAGCTGTTCTTCGTGATAGGACGGGTGCGGGATGGAGCAAATCTTGGCAAAAATATCCCAAAGCGGCTGCGGGGATAGTTGAGACAGTTCAGACACGGTAAGTCTCCTTACAGACTCCTGCATACAGCGGTTGCAGGACGAGGGTTAGCGTTAAAATACACAACAAGCCCGGGCTTGCGCGATGGGGTTGAGAATACCACTTTCCACCGCCGCAGGTAGTGTAAACAACGCAAAAAGCGTTGCGCAAACCGCTTAACACTGGTTTTTAGTGCGTCAGATCTCTATAATCTCGCGCAACCATTTTCCCCCTCGAACATTATTTAAGCCGTATTACACAGGCTGGGACACTTCACATGAGCGAAAAATACGTCGTCACCTGGGACATGTTGCAGATTCACGCCCGCAAACTGGCCAGCCGTCTGCTGCCGGTTGAGCAATGGAAAGGCATTATTGCCGTTAGCCGCGGCGGACTGGTACCGGGAGCCTTACTGGCGCGTGAACTGGGCATTCGTCATGTTGATACCGTATGCATCTCCAGCTACGACCATGATAACCAGCGCGAGCTGAAAGTGCTGAAACGTGCGGAAGGCGATGGCGAAGGCTTTATCGTCATCGACGATCTGGTGGATACCGGCGGTACCGCCGTGGCGATCCGCGAAATGTATCCCAAAGCGCACTTTGTCACCATTTTCGCCAAGCCGGCAGGCCGCCCGCTGGTGGACGATTACGTTGTGGATATTCCGCAGGATACCTGGATTGAACAGCCGTGGGATATGGGCGTGGTGTTTGTACCGCCTATCGCAGGTCGTTAATTCTTCAGGACAGTGCTATTTACCACGCCCGGCTTGCCGGGCGTGGTTTTTTTTATCCTTTAGCAGGTTACAATATCCGGAGTGGCACTACGACGGAGACTGCACATGTCACAGGCTAACCTCAGCGAAACGCTGTTTAAACCTCGCTTCAAACATCCCGAAACTTCTACGCTGGTGCGTCGGTTTTCTGCCGGAAAACCCCAGGCGATGCAGTCGGCGCTGAGCGGCAATCACGTCGATCACTGGTACCGTCTGATCAACCGTTTGATGTGGATCTGGCGCGGCGTAACTCCGCAGGAGATCCTCGATGTGCAAGCGCGCATTGTGATGAGCGAGGCCGAACGAACCGATCCTGAGCTGTTCGATACCGTCATCGGCTATCGCGGCGGCAACTGGATCTTCGAGTGGGCGAAAGAAGCCATGCAGTGGCAGCAAAAGGCCGGGCAGGAAGCCGATCCTTTGCTGAGCGGCCGCCACTGGCTGCATGCCTCGAACCTGTATAGCATTGCCGCTTATCCGCATATTAAAGGCGATGAGCTGGCGGAACAGGCGCAGGCTTTAGCCAACCGGGCGTATGAAGAAGCCGCCCAGCGGCTGCCGGGCTCGCTGCGCGAGCTGGAGTTCACCATCCCTGGCGGCTCGCCGATAACCGGCTTTTTGCATATGCCGAAAGGCGAGGGGCCGTTTCCGACGGTGCTGATGTGCGGGGGGCTGGACTCGCTGCAGACCGATTATTACAACCTGTATGAGAACTACTTCTCACCGCTCGGCATTGCCATGCTGACCATTGATATGCCCTCCATCGGCTTCTCGTCAAAATGGACGCTAAATCAGGACACCAGCCTGCTGCATCAGCACGCGCTGCGCCATCTGGAAAATGTGCCGTGGATTGACCATACCCGGGTCGCCGCTTTCGGCTTCCGCTTTGGCGCCAATATCGCGGTGCGTCTGGGCTATCTGGAGCCGCAGCGGCTGAAGGCTGTAGCCTGTCTGGGCCCGGTCGTTCATGGTCTGCTGGTGGATCCCCTGCATCAGGGGCGCGTGCCGGAGATGTATCTTGACGTGCTGGCTTCGCGGCTGGGCATGCATGACGCCTCCGATGAAGCGCTACGCGTGGAGCTCAACCGCTATTCGTTAAAAACCCAGGGACTGCTGGGGCGCCGTTGCCCGACGCCGATGCTCTCCGGCTTCTGGAAGGACGATCCGTTCAGCCCCGAAGAGGAGTCGCGGTTAATCACCTCGTCATCTGCCGATGGCAAACTGCTGGAGATCCCGTTTAACCCGGTGTATCGCAATTTTGATCACGCATTGCGACAGATCGCCCGCTGGATCAATCATAGATTTGGTTAATTTATTGCTAAATTCTATTGGTTTGGTAAAACAGTTGCATCACTAAAGGAGATCGCAATGACGTTACCGAGTGGACACCTGAAAAGTAAGTTGATCAAGAAATTCACGGCGCTGGGGCCTTACATTCGCGAAGAGCAGTGCCATGACAACCGTTTCTTTTTCGATTGCCTGGCAGTTTGCGTCAATGTTAAGCCCGCACCGGAGAAGCGTGAATTCTGGGGCTGGTGGATGGAAATGGAAGCACAAGAGTCACGTTTCACCTATAGCTACCAGTTTGGCCTGTTCAATAAGGAAGGATCATGGCAGGCGGTCGACATTGACGACCCGGAAGTGAGCGACAGGCTGGAAAAAACGCTGCGCGAGTTTCACGAGCGCGCAGCAGCGCTGCTGACCACCTTTAATCTGAAGCTGGAACCGGCCGACGATTTCAGCGAGCCGGTTCGCCTGCGAGCGTAATTTCTCCCCGGTGCCTGTTGCCGCAGGCACCGTCCGATTAAAATCAATACCAATTGTAAATAACCGCCAGCACCAATCCGCCTACTCGTTATACGAGGCGGCAATATAGTAGGTAGTTAAACGAAAAATACCGTACCGTATCGCGTAAAGCGACGTTTCATATCTGCAATCTGGCCCCGTTGATAATGCGTTGCCTATGGATAGTCTGGCCTTGACTATCACTGCTGTCGCGATCAATACAAGACCACTGTTTATAGCATGGATGACCGCTATCATGGTGCCGAAGCATATTCGTAGGGGCTGAGAGGATCCCGGAGTCGAAAGTCGGCACCGCCTCTGGGAAATTCCTACCAGGAATACAGAAGTAATTACTTATCTAACACAGCGCTCATCGTCACCTTATTCCCCATATGGGCGCTGGTGATTTTATAATCAGTTGCATTCAGCTCTTTCGCTTTTTTGGCAATCATCGCTTCAGCGGAGTCAAGCGTATTACTGGTCGCAGTCACGCTATGCGCGGATGTGGTAAAGGCAAAAAGTGAAAGTGCGGCTGCGGAAAAAATAGTCGATACAGTTTTCATGTTCATAATCTTGGTCAGTTGTTTCGTTAACGTTGCCCGTTGCAACGTGATGGCGTAAAGGATATGTCCCGCCCGTTGTCTGAAAAAGAGGGCAACGGGCAATAGACTTTTCTTCTTTTGTTCATAAAAGGAATGGCCCGGCCATTCCTGGCAACAATCAGGCGCTAAAGTTATTCTTCAACGCCTGCAGGCCGTCGCGATAAATACCGCTGAACAGCGCTTCGGCATCCGCGTCGCTGACGTTAACCGGAGTGAAACTGCCGGACCACTCAACGCGGGTGATATTGCTATCGGCAGTTGCCACTACCGCGATAGTGGAGAGGTAATCCACTACCGGGAACGGCGCCTGGATGATCGAGTAGCTATAGCTGCGCTGGCGGTTATCAAACGCTTCCAGACGTTCAATGACCGTGCCGCCATCGGATGTGGTCAGCGTACGCACGCGTCCCCCTTCGCTCACCATGCTTTTCGGGATGAACGGCAGCCAGTCGGGCAGCGAGTCAAAGCCGCCCATCAGTTGCCAGACCTGGTCGACAGAAGCCGGGATTTCGATAGATACAGTGGTAGTAGCCATTTTATTTCTCTCTTTATTTCAGATAATTAGAATTACATTGCCAGGGTGTCGACGACGCCGCCATCGACGCGCAGCGCCGCGCCAGTGGTGGCCGACGAGAGCGGCGAGGCGAGATATACCGCCAGGTTCGCCACTTCGTCGACGTCCGCCGCCCGCTGGATAATCGAGCTTGGGCGCGCGGTCTTTACAAATTCATCAGCCTGTTCACGCGGGCTGCGGCCAGACTGCGTAGCGGCCTCCGCCAGCATCTCCTGCAAACCTTCAGTGAAGGTGGGGCCAGGCAGAATGGCGTTAACGGTGACGCCGGTACCGGCGAGCCGTTTCGCCAGACCATGGGAGACCGCGAGGTTGGCGCTTTTGGTCACGCCGTAGTTGATCATGTCGGCAGGAATCGCGACGCCGGATTCCGAGGAGACGAAAATAATGCGTCCCCAGCCGTTATCGATCATCCCCTGGGCGTAGTGGCGTGACAGGCGCACGCCGGAAAGCACGTTGACGTTATAAAAGTGCATCCACTCGCTATCCGGCACGCTAAAGAAATCTTTATCGTTAAAGATGCCGAGGTTGTTAACCACCACATCAGCATGCGGCTCGGCGGCGAGCAGCGCGCTGACGCCTTCTTCAGTGCTAAGGTCGGCGACCACCCCGCGCAGTTGCGCATCGGGATGTTCGGCATTAATCGCCGCTATGGCGGTATCGACACCGCGCTGTTGACGGCCGACGATGACCACGGTCGCGCCTGCCCAGGCAAGGCCTTTAGCGATGCCTAGTCCGATGCCGGAAGTGGAGCCGCTCACCACGGCGACTTTATGGGTTAGATCCAGTTTCATGTTGTCTCTCTTGTTTTAAGAGGGGCCCGCGGCCCCGCTAAAATTAACGAATCGGCAGTGGCGCGTTATCAGCCACCAGATTCTGGCTGCGCATCTCTTCCCAGAAAGCGGCAGGGATGGTCGCTTTCAGCGCGGCCAGATCTTCCGCCATACGACCCGGACGGCTGGAGCCTGGGATTACGGCGGCCACCGCCGGATGAGCCAGGGCAAACTGCAGCGCAGCGGCTTTCACATCCACCTGATGACGGGCGGCAATGGCCTTGATGTGCGCCACCTGCTGGTGGATCGCCGCAGAGGCTTTCTGGTATTCGAAGTGTTCACCGCCGGCGAGAACGCCCGAGCTGTAAGGGCCGCCGACAACGATATCGACATTCTGTTCCAGCGCTTCCGGCATCAGGCGCTGCAGGGCGCGTTTGTGGTCCAGCAGCGAGTAGCGGCCAGCCAGCAGGAACGCATCCGGCTTCGGCTCGTCGAGCGCTAAGGTCAGTTCGCAAGGTTCGACGCGATTTACGCCCAGCCCCCATGCTTTAATTACGCCTTCTTCACGCAGGCGGGTCAGCGCGCGGAAAGCGCCGGTACGGGCGATGTTGAACTGCTCCAGCCAGCTGTCGCCGTAGAAATCTTGCGCCGGATCGTGGATCCATACGATGTCAAGATGGTCGGTTTTTAGCCGTTTTAAACTGTCTTCAATAGAACGCAGGGTGGCGTCGGCCGAGTAATCGTTGAGGATTTTGTTCTTCAGGCCGTATTCGAAAAGACCGCCTTTCTCACCAAAATCACGCGTGGCCGGGTCTTCCATTTCATCAAGCATGATGCGGCCAACTTTGCTGCTCAGAACGAACTGGTCGCGAGGGTATTGCGAGAGCGCTTCACCCATCCGGATTTCAGAAAGACCGGAGCCGTACAGCGGTGCGGTATCGAAGTAACGAACGCCCAGATCCCAGGCGGCGGCGACGGTGGCGTGCGCCTCGTCTTCCGGGATGTTTCGGAACATGTTACCCAGCGGCGCGCCGCCTAAACCGATGTTACCTGGCAGAATATGTTTGATGCTCATCTAAGATGTCCTCGATATTGGGTTCCCGTTTGGGAAGGGTTCTGTGCGGGCGACTTGTGCTGTCGCCCTGTGACGGAGATCACAATACCTTGCGGTGTTATGACTTGATAGGACATAATTCGTCTGACTTAAGTCCTTTGAGGTCTCATATGATTGATTTACGCCAGTTGAAGTACTTTGTGGTGGTAGCGGAAGAGGAGCATGTTGGCCGTGCCGCCGAACGCTTACATATTTCGCAGTCGCCGCTCAGCCGCCAGATAGCCCAGCTGGAGGAACGCCTTGGGCTGATGCTGTTTGAACGTAACCAGCAGCGTATTCGCCTGACGGCGGACGGACAGACGTTTTTGGCCGAAACGCGCTCGTTGCTGACCCACGCCAACCGTCTCGAGTCATTAGGTAAACGACTGGGGCGCGGCGAAGACGGCGGGTTGTGTATCGGTTATATCGAAAACGCCATGCACTCGGGCGTGCTTTCGACCGCGCTGCGCATTCTGCGAACGTCGCGCCCGGACGTGCATATAGCGCTGTATAGCCAGCCGCCCGCTACGCAGATTGAGGGCCTGCGCCAGCGCAGCCTGGATTTCTCGCTGGTGGACATGCCGCCTTCAGCGGGGGAACAGGATCTGGAGTACACCCAGGTGCTTGATGACCGAATGCTGCTGGCATTACCGCAGAATCACCCGCTGGCCGCGGCGGAAAACTTGCAGCCGGCGCAGCTGGCCGATCAGCAGTGGATCGCGGTTATCCATAACGACGATGCCCATTCGCGCGATGATTTCGTCGCCGCCTGCGTGCGCGCGGGCTTTAATCCGGATATTCGTTTGGAAGCCGGAGAGCCATTAACGGCCCTGGGGCTGGTGGCTGCGGGACTGGGCGTGGCGCTGATCCAGCACAGCCTGCGGCATAACGCCCCTGAGGGGGTCGTGCTGCGGGAAATTCCGTGGATGAGCTATTCGACCCAGCTGTGGGCGGTATGGCACAAAGCCAACCAGCGCCCGCTGGTGATGCACTTTCGTGAGGTGCTACGCGGCGAGAATAATTAGGAATATTCCTGGAGTAGGGCGCGCGGCAAGAAAATCCGCCGCGATCCCTGTCTGCGCAGGAAAATCATGTTACCGTCAAATATTGACCCTAAAATTATAAGACCTTCATGAAATTTCTATTATCTATCAGTTTATTAAGCTTCTTTCTTTCACCGGCTTTCGCCGGCACAGCGGTAAAATTGTCCTGCTCTTTACGCAAAAATGTGACCATCTCGCGTTTCCATTACCAGCTATCGACCATGAAGTGGGGCGACCATTTCCAGGTGGCTTCCGGCATGCGTCAGGCGCAGACCAATAATCATATTCCCTATCGGGTAACCAGCTTTCGCAACGGCGACGATCTGGTCTTTTTCCCGGACAGTCAGGAGTACTTTTTCTTCTACTCGGGAATGGCGACGCCGGACCGTTGCGTGGTGGAGGAACACTACGAGTATCCGGTCACACAGCTGCCGTATTATAAAAAGCCCGCTGCCTGAATCAGGATTGCTGCGACAGCAGTTTGCCAGCCATCGCCTGCTGAATAATCGGGATCGGAGTCAGTAAGTGCTCACGCATCAGCGCGCTGGCCTGTTCGGCGTCGCGCGCCAGAATAGCGTCCACCAGGGTCTGATGCTGGACATGCTTATCTTCCAGCATCTCCACCGACAGCACGGTGGTGCGCAGCCAGATGAAGCGGTAGCGCGCCGCCAGATCGAACAGCCGTTCGCGCATCTGCAGCAGATACTGCGAACCGCAGCCGGCGACGATGGCGGTGTGAAACGCCTGATGGCGCTGGTCCCATTCATCGAGTAGGTGCTCACTCGCTTCGCACGACTCCAGTTTGTTGAGCAGGTGGGCGCGGGCCAGCAGCTCAGCTTCCCACTCGTCGCCGCCGCGTTCAATGGCGAGACGCACCAGCATGGCTTCCATGTTGGCGCGCGCGTCGAAGATATCGAGAAGCTCCTGCTCCGACATGGGCGCTACCCGATAGCCTTTCTGATTGACCACCGTCACCAGCCGCTCGGCCACCAGCTGCGAAAGCGCCTCGCGCAGCGGACCGACCCCCAGGGCATAGCGCGAGGTCAACAGGCTCATCCGCAGCTTCTCATCGGGGTGGTAGACCCCGCGGATGATGTCGTTTTTTAACCAACGGTACCCGTCAATGGCCGTCGCCTGGGGAATGGCGGTCATGTTCTTACTCCTGAATACTCTTCCCGGCGGGCGCCGGGAACAGGGTTAACGCGTATTTTGCAGCGGCAGTTTTTGCCACAATACCAGCTTTTTCCAGCGTGACATAATCGGTACCGTACAAATAATTCCCAGAGCTAACAGGCCGGTAGAGATCACCTCCAGCTGCTGCGCCGGACGAAACAGCATCACCACCAGCACGAAGGTGATAAAGGCGATCACCAGCCAGGTCAGATACGGATAGAGCCACATTCTGAGACGGATCTCGCCGCCTTGCGCCTGAAGGATTTTGCGCATCCGCAGTTGTGAAACGGCGATCACCAGATAGACCAGCAGGGCGATGGCGCCAGAGCTGTCGATGAGAAATTTAAACACCTTGGCGGGGGCATAGTAGTTCACCACTACGGTGAGGAACGCCGCGCCGGTGGAGAGCAGCACCGCCACGTATGGCGTTTTGCTGCGGTTGGTCCGGCCCATAATGGCCGGCGCATCGCCGCGACGGCTCAGGGAGTAGAGCATCCGCGAGGCGGTATACAGCGCCGAGTTCAGACAGCTGGTGACCGACAGGAGGATCACGCCGTCCATAATCAGCTTGGCATAGGGAATATGCAGCAGCTCGAGCACCGAGCGGTAGGAGCCGATGCTCTTCAGCCCCGGCATATTCCATGGGATGAGGGCGACGACGATAAAGATCGAGCACAGATAAAAAATAGAGATACGCCAGATCACCGAGTTGGTGGCGCGCACGATATGTTTATCCGGGGTATCCGATTCGGCGGCGGCGATGGTGACGATCTCCGCGCCCATAAACGAGAACATGGTGATCAGCATCGCGCTCAGCACCGCGCCGAAGCCATTCGGCATAAAGCCGCCGTGGTCCCACAGCCGCGAAATGCCGCTCACTTCGGCATAGGGATAAAAGCCGGTAATGGCGACCGCGCCCAGTACGATAAACGCCAGAATAGCGATCACTTTGCACAGCGCCAGCCAGAACTCGAATTCGCCGTAGTTCTTGACGCTCAGCAGGTTACTGCCGGTGAGGGCGAGAGTGATGACCAGGGAGAACAACCACACCGGGACGCCCGGCACCCACGAATGCAGAATAATCGCCGCGATATTGGCTTCCAGCGGAATAACCAGGACCCAGAACCACCAGTACAGCCAGCCGATGGTATACCCCGCCCAGCGGCCGATGGCTTTATCGGCGTAGGTGGAAAAGGAGCCGGTATCCGGCGTGGCGACCGCCATTTCGGCCAGCATACGCATAATCATCACCACCAGCAGCCCGGCAAACAGATAGGCCAGCAGCACCGCCGGGCCAGCCTCGGCAATGGCGACGCTGGAGCCGACAAATAAACTCGCGCCGATCACCCCGGCGATAGATAACATCGTGACGTGGCGCGACTTCAGCCCCGCCCCTAAATCCTGTGATTGCGACAGTTGCCCCATCATTTACCCTCTCGAAGTGTGTCACCTGGGAGAGCGCCCCGACGTTCCCGCGCCGGGGCACGCGTATTATTGTTGTTTTGCAGGTCTCGTCTTCATTCCCTTACGAACGTACTTCGCTTCCGCATGTGTTCTGTTCTATGCCTGTTTCTCTATGCCTGTTTCGCCTCGCTAAAGCAGTCGGCGATGATCTTGAGCCCCTGCTCGATCTGCGCCTCTTCGATGGTCAGCGGCACCAGGATGCGCAGCACGTTGTAGTACGGCCCGCAGGAGAGCAGGATCAGGCCTTTGTCGCGGGCGCGGGCGACGATATCCGCCGTCAGCCTGGCGTTCGGCCTGCTGCGGTCGCCCTCTTCAAACAGCTCAATGGCGATCATCGCCCCCAGACCGCGCACGTCGCCGATCTCCGGATGATCTTCAGCGATCGCCAGCAGGCCCTGGCGCAGGGTGTCGCCGAGCTGGTTGGCTTTTTCCAGCAGATTCTCCTGCTCGAAAATCTGTAATACCGCCAGGGCGGCGGCGCAGGCGATGGGGTTGCCGGCGTAGGTGCCGCCCAGTCCGCCGGGGGCGATGGCGTCCATCACCTCCGCGCGGCCGGTGACGCCCGCCAGCGGGAAACCGCCGGCGATGGATTTGGCGAAGGTGGTGATATCCGCCGCGACGCCCATCTGCTCCATGGCGAACAGGGTACCGGTGCGACCCGCGCCGCTCTGGACCTCATCGGCGATGAGCATAATGCCGTGCTCGTCGCACAGGGCGCGCAGGCGCTGCATAAAGGCCGGGGAGGCGGCATAGAACCCGCCTTCACCCTGCACCGGCTCAATAATGATGGCGGCGATATCTTCCGGCGCGGCATCGTTTTTGAAGATGCGATGGATGCTGGCGATCGCCTCGTCATCACTGACGCCGTGCAGCGCGCACGGGTAGAGGGCGCGATAGACATGGCCCGGCATTAAGCCCATACCAGCGGAGTAAGGATTCACTTTGCCGGTCAGCGACAGGGTGTAATGGGTGCGGCCGTGATAGGCGCCGGTGAAGGCGATAGCGCCGCTGCGCCCGGTTGCCGCGCGGGCGATCTTCACCGCGTTCTCCACCGCTTCCGACCCGGTGGTGACCAGCAGGGTTTTCTTGGCGAAATCACCGGGCACCTTTTGATTCATCTTTTCGCACAGCGCCAGATAAGGCTCATAGGCCAGCACCTGGAAGCAGGTATGCGACAGCTTTTTCAGCTGGTCTTCGACGGCGGCGACAATCTGCGGATGCAGATGGCCGGTATTGAGCACCGCGATACCGCCGGCAAAATCGAGATATTCCCGGCCTTCCACGTCCCACACCCGGCAGTTCTCCGCGCGTTCGGCGAAGATAGGGTGGATCTGGCCGACGCCGCGCGGGACCGCGTCGCTGCGACGCGCCATCATTGCTTTATTGCTGTTCATCCGTCGCTCCTGTTAAAGGCCAATGCACATATATTTGATTTCTAAGTAATCTTCGATGCCGTACTTCGACCCTTCGCGGCCGAGGCCGGAGGCCTTAACGCCGCCGAACGGCGCGACTTCGGTGGAGATAATGCCGGTATTGATGCCGATTATGCCGTACTCCAGCGCTTCGCCGACGCGGAAGACGCGGCTCAGATCGCGGGCGTAGAAATAGGCGGCGAGACCGAACTCGGTATCGTTGGCCTGGGCAATGACGTCGGCTTCATCTTTAAAGCGGAACAGCGGGGCCAGCGGGCCGAAGGTCTCCTCTTTCGCCACTTTGGCGCTGTCGGGAACGTTGACCAGGATGGTCGGCTGGAAGAAGTTGCCACCCAGGGCGTGCGGTTTGCCGCCGGTGACCACCTTCGCACCTTTGGCGATGGCATCGGCAATGTGTTCTTCAACTTTGGCCACGGCTTTCTCGTCGATCAGCGGGCCGGTGGTGACGCCGTCCTGCAGGCCGTCGCCAATGCGCAGTTTTTCCACCGCCTGCTGCAGCTTCTCGGCGAAACGGTCATACACCCCGTCCTGGACGTACAGGCGGTTGGCGCAGACGCAGGTCTGCCCGGCGTTGCGGAACTTCGACGCCAGCGCCCCCTCGACGGCTTTATCGAGGTCGGCATCGTCAAAGACGATAAACGGCGCGTTGCCGCCCAGCTCCAGGGAGACTTTTTTGATGTCTTTCGCGCACTGCTCCATCAGCTGGCGGCCAATCTCGGTAGAGCCGGTAAAGGAGAGCTTGCGCACCAGCGGGTTGCTGGTCAGTTCGCCGCCGACCGCGCCGGCGGAGCCGGTGACCACGTTGAATACTCCGGCGGGGATCCCGGCGCGATTCGCCAGTTCGGCCAGCGCCAGCGCGGAAAACGGCGTCTGGCTGGCCGGTTTCAGGACCATGGTGCAGCCGGCGGCCAGCGCCGGGCCCGCTTTGCGGGTGATCATCGCCGCCGGGAAGTTCCACGGGGTGATGGCGGCGGTAACGCCGATGGGCTGCTTAATCACCAGCAGGCGCTTGTCGGCCTGGTGGCCCGGAATGGTGTCGCCGTAGATGCGCTTACCTTCTTCGGCGAACCACTCAATAAAGGAGGCGGCGTAGCTGATTTCGCCTTTGGCTTCCGCCAACGGTTTTCCCTGCTCGAGGGTCATCAGGCGAGCGAGATCGTCCTGATTCTCCATCATAAGATCGAACCAGCGGCGCAGAATGTTCGCCCGCTCTTTGGCGGTCAGGGTGCGCCAGGCGGGTAGGGAGCGATTGGCGGCTTCAATCGCTTCGCGGGTTTCATCGGCGCCCATTTTCGGCACGCTGCCGAGCTGCTCGCCGTTGGCCGGGTTGGTGACCGCAATCACGTCGCCGTTGGGCGCATCGCGCCACTGGCCATCGATCATCGCCTGCTGGCGAAACAGTGTCATATCGTTGAGTTGCATAAACGCTTCCTGTCTTCAGGGTGGTTAACGGGTAAAAGCGGCGTGTAGTGTCTCCACGCTACGTGCCGCACGCAGCGTGCGTCCGGGATTGCTCTGGCTGGCCAGCAGGCTCTGCACCTTGCTGACGATATGCGCGCCGATCGGGATAGCGGAGGTGGCCGCTGGCGATGGCGCATTGCAGGTATGTATCGAACGCGCGGTGGTAACGAAGAGAAAATCGTCGATCAGCTTGCCCTGCGGGGACACGGCCTGCGCCCGCACGCCGGCCGGCCACGGGCGTAAATCGCTCAGCGTCAGGCTCGGGCAGTATTTTTGCACCAGCCGCAGATAGCCGCTTCTGCACAGCGAATTCTTCATTTCGCCCAGTCCGGAGCGCAGGTTGTTTTGCAGTACCCGGCGGATGCCGGGCGAGGTGAGGATCTCCAGGGTATCGGCCAGCGAGATATCGCGCTTGCGGTAGCCTTCGCGCTTCAGAGCCAGTACGGCGTTGGGGCCGACGGTGACGCTGCCGTCGATCATGCGGGTCAGGTGGACGCCGAGGAACGGCATCGCCGGATCGGGGATCGGATAGATCAAATGGTTGACGATCTGGTTGTGCTGCGGCGCCAGCTGGAAATACTCGCCGCGGAACGGACAAATGATAAACCCGGGGTCGACGCCGAGCATTTTTACCAGCCGATCGGCCATCAAGCCCGAACAGGCGATCAGCGTCGAGGCCTCATATTCGCCGCCCTGGCGGGTGCGGATCACCACGCCGCTGGCGTGTTCTTTCAGGGCGCTGACTTCGGCGTTGTAGACGATCGTTCCGCCTTTCGCTTCGAAGTTCTTCGCCATTGCCGCCGCCACTTCGCGGTAGCTGACGATGCCGCTGGAAGGGACGAAGATCCCGCCGAGCCCGGTAATGTTCGGTTCGCGCTCGCGTAGCTCCCCGGCGCTTAGCCACTCGCGCTGCAGGCCGTTGGCGGCGGTGCGATCCCACAGGGCGCGCATCCGCTCCATCTCCAGCGGTGAGGTGGCGACCAGCATTTTGCCGCAGACGTCATAGCGGATGCCGTTCTGCTCGCAAAAGGCCTTGGTGGCGCGGTTGCCGGCGAGGCAAAACTGCGCCTTGAGGCTGCCGGGCGTGTAATACACCCCGGCGTGGATCACGCCGCTGTTGTGGCCAGTCTGATGGCAGGCCGGGCCGGCCTCTTTTTCCAGCAGCGCAATGCGGGCGTCCGGGTAAATCTCAATTAACTGCATGGCGGTCGACATGCCGATGATGCCGCCGCCGATAATCACGAAATCATACATCCGCTCAATTCCTTCGCCTGAAAACCCTTATTGATGAGTCTGGTAATGATTCGTGGAATACGCAAAGTAGCCGCGCTGGCGCATCAGCTCGCGGCGCAGGTCCGGGTGCGGCGTAAAGCGGTCGCGGCCGTGCAGCCAGAACAGGTTGTTAATGAGCAGAAATTTGCCCACCGGCACCGGTATGGAAAGGATGTTTTTGCTGGTCTCCAGCGCGTCGGAGAGGCGGCTCAGCCAGGTGCCTTCTTCGAAATCTTTCGGCTGGACGAACTGGTCGATATAGCGCATTACCGGGCGGCCCAGCGAATCGACGTCGAACACCGGGTGGAAAACATCCTTGCTGACGTTTTTGCTCGGCGGCGCGGCCCAACGCATTGGGCGGCGAGCCAGCGGGTCGCGGAAAAATTCGTCGAGATGCTCCCAGTCGTCGAGATGCAGCAGCAGGGAATTGCCGCCCTGCATGTTCTGCTCGTCGATCTTCATCATTAATACGTAGTCGGTTTGCTCTTCGACGTAGGTGCCGTCGTTGTGCAGCTCCATCACCCGGTGCGGTTGGCGCAGGTAGCTGTCTGAGTTATCGACATTTTTCACCACGAAGCGGGCGTAATACTGACCGCTCATGGCGTCGAAGTTGGAACGACCAATCAGGTGGGCGACGGCGGTGGCCAGCTTGACCATCTCCTCGGCCTGGCTGACGTGATCGATCCCTTCGCCGTTGATAAGCAGCGCGCCTTCCGCGCGATCGAGCAATGTTTTGATCAGCAACGGCTGCAGCTGATTGCCACACAGATCGTCGAGGATCTTGCCGACCTGGAAGCGTAAGAAAGATTTGTACTCCAGCGCCTGCACCGGCCACTGCGCGACCTGCTGCAGGAACTGCGTGGTCGTTTCGGCGGAAAAGGTGAGCTCCAGCAGGCGCGGCGACTGGGCGGAAGGGGTGAAAGAAAAGCCAGGGTATTGCTGGGCTACCGGCGCGGGTGTCGGTTTTACTGCGGTCAGGGCGTTCATCAGGATCGTTCCTCGCTGTAAGGTCAGGGTGATGTTCATTTCGTAGCCATAAATTAAAAATATCTACATTTTTATAAAATGCGTACGAAATGGCCTTTTTGTTTCCATTTTGTGATCTGAAAACAATTATTTAACAATGCGGGAGGGGGGATAAGGTGGTGGTGAAAGTGGCGGAACAGAGCGGGTGGCGTATAGCGCAAAATGGGGATAAGGCCGAGGGAAATCGTAATACCGGTCACAGTTTTTAATCTGCACAATATCCTTACCAGATGAAGGTGTTAATATTCAGCCGGTAAATACCTTTCAATGCTCACTGAGGCTTCGATGCTGGAGAATGTCATTATCAGATAATCAGTTTCCCGACCTGCCCAGGCCGGACTGATTATCGCTGCGCTTAAACCTTACGCACACACCTGCGGGTGTAGGCATGTTTTCGCACATGATAATGAACAGGTTTCAGTATGAATTTATCCCGTCAGGAACAACGGACCTTACACGTTCTCGCCAAAGGTGGCCGTATTGCGCACGTCCGCGATACCTCCGGCCGCATTACCGCCGTTGAATGCTACACCCGCGAAGGGCTGTTGCTGAGCGACTGCACCCTTGCGGTCTTCAAAAAGCTCAAAACTAAAAAGCTGATTAAGTCGGTGAACGGCCAGCCGTACCGGATCAACACGACCGGTTTGAATAACGTTCGCGCGCAAGCGGACAACCGCTGAAATAGCGACCCGGGCAGGGTCGCTGCCCGGGCGTATGGCTCTCAAGGAGAAAACCTCATGATCGATATCCCTCGCATTTTTACCATCAGTGAAAGCGAGCACCGTATCCATAACCCTTTTACCCCGGAAAAGTACGCCACGCTGGGACGGGCGCTGCGAATGGCGCCGGGCACCACCATTCTCGACCTCGGCAGCGGCTCCGGCGAGATGCTCTGTAGCTGGGCGCGCGATCATCAGATAGTCGGCACCGGCGTAGACATGAGCCTGCTGTTCAGCCAGCAGGCGGCCGCCCGGGCAGAGGAGCTCGGGGTGAGCGACCGGGTGACCTTTGTGCACCAGGATGCCAGCGGATATGTCGCCAGCCAGCCGTGCGATGTTGCCGCCTGCGTGGGGGCCACGTGGATCGGCGGCGGGGTGGCAGGCACAATCGAGCTGCTGAAGCAGAGCCTTACCCCAGGCGGTATGTTGCTTATCGGCGAGCCATGGTGGCGTAAACGTCCGGCCACGGCAGAAGAAGCGGTTGCCTGCGGCGCGCAGTCACCCGATGACTTCCTGACGCTACCGGCGCTGGTCGCCCACTTTGGCGAACTGGGCTATGACGTGGTGGAGATGGTGCTGGCCGACCAGGAGGGCTGGGATCGTTATGAAGCGGCGAAATGGCTGACAATGCGCCGCTGGCTGGAGGCCAATCCGCACGATGACTTCGCACCGGAGGTTCGCCAGCAGTTGACCACCGCGCCGCTGCACCACGTCACCTGGACCCGGGAATATCTCGGCTGGGGCGTGTTTGTCCTGATGGCGCGTTAACCGGCATGTCGGTAGCGTCAGGAGGCGCTACCGACCACCTTCAGACCTTCAGTTCGTCGTAGCTGACCATGACGTGTTCTGGGGTATCACAACGTACGGCCAGGAGAGTAGGGGCACAATAGAGATGAGTCGCCTGGAGGTGGATGAGCTGTGGGGGCTGGCTAGCCTTGCGATAACGCAATTTCATCCCTACAAAGGTATAATGACCATCAATATGGCGCTTGTATAAAATAATGCAGCAATTATCTTTGAATGAGAATAAGGCGAGGGAGTGGAAACGTTAGTTATTCTGGCCGTAGTCGTATGGGTACTTTTCAAACTGGTACAAAAGGTTACGAGCAAACTCTATCCTCCAGACTCGGTGAAGGTACAGGAGAAGCCCGACACAACGCCAGCGACGGATGCCTGGGGAAATTACCCTAAAGCTGAAGGGCATGTCGTTTTATTCGAGCAGTACCGGCGTGAGCAGGCGCTGCGGCAGCAAGCTGCTAAAGAGGCTGATACGTTTTACCGCTCAAGGGAGTGGCGGCGTTTACGTTATCAGGCGTTCCAGCGCTACGGCAATAAATGTTGCGTATGCGGGCGCGGCGCCAGTGACGGGATGGTGATGCACGTTGATCATATTAAACCGCGTTCTCTTTACCCGCATTTAGCCCTCGATATTGCCAATCTGCAAATCATGTGCAACGAGTGCAACGTCAGTAAGGGCAACAGAGATGAGGTTGAGTGGCAATAATAAGGATAAGATGCAAATATCGCAGCAAAACGAACCATTTACTTTCAGACATTTTCCCGCGTACAAATATATGCTTTGAGCGGAGCGTGAATTGCACAGACCGCGCCAGATAACCGCCATAACTGCCATCTGCAATAGAGTGGCAGAAGAGTGAGGCTTCTGATTCACTTTCGGTAATAAAAAATGGCGCTCAAATTTCTTTATCCATAATGGTTGCGGTATAGGTCCGCCAGTTCCCCGAATCATTAATCACCGCATAGTCTACTGTTGACCCCACCGCTGGCATATTAGAAAGCGCGACATCGCGCTGCTCATAGGGCGCGAGCATGATGTTACCGATACTTATTCCCTTTATCGGCGCGACAGCCAGGCTCATATACCACGGGGTCGGATTGGTTATCGTGATGCCCTGCGAAGCGATACTGAAGCGTAATTTCCGCTCATCGTTGCTGGTGGGGGCCTTTAAGCCGTGCGGACGAATAAATACCTTTAACCGTAATCGCAGGGGTAACACTAATTTGCGAGTGACGCTGTCTGTTGCATTCTGCTCGGGGGGGATCTGGTAAATATTAAGCCAGAAAAGGCTTTCCCGATCCCCTGGCAAACTACGGCGCGAGCTCAGCATCACACGAAGCGTTCTCAACTCATCCGGCTGCATTTTAAAGACAGGGGGCAAGACCACCAGCGGCGTGCGGCTACTGTCTGGTGAAGAGGCCGTCTCTCCGGCATCGGTCCAGACCTGTAACAGCATCGGCGTCACGCTATCGTTTGTGAGCGTCAGCGACTGGACAACATCGTTAGCAGCGAAGACGAGCCGGGTTCGATCAACGTTAACCGCAGCAAACGGCGCCGGAGTGATGCCTGCCAGCAACAATAGCGCTAACAAAGCCTTACTGAAAACTAACCACTGCCTGTAACTGCGCATTCACGCTCCCTACCGTTACCGTTTGTCCTCCAAGCGCCTCAAGGGAGGCCGTAAAATCACCGTGCCAGATTTCCACCGAACCATGATCTTTTTTGCCGGTTTGTACCGTGAGCTCCTTATACCCATACCAGCCACGGGCATTGCCCGTTCCCGTACTCGTTTTGTCTGGTAACAGGTTAAGCGGCGCACCGCGCTCATCGTAAATCCGTATTCCTACTCCGGAAGCCACGCCCTTTTCGCCATAATGCGTATCCAGTAACCAGGTTAATCCGCCACCGGTGGTCGTCAGGCCCAGGCGGCGCGCGGCGGCAACAGCCGCAGGCTGGTTGACCAAAAAGCCCATGGCGACATTAGCTACCTGGGTTGTGGGGTGAGTTGAAGACATCGCGCCGGCTTCGCACTCAAGCGTTATACTGAAAGGCGCCTCGCTGCTTTCGCCAGAAGTAAGCGCTTCTGCTGATATGGTGGGGAGCAGCACTGTCGCAGGATAATCTTCAATGGTGCAAGCTGCGCCGCGAATATAGGTAACCTGATTATAGCTACTCCATGCACCGGGCCAATAAGCAGGCCAACCATAATAGCTTGAAGCATGATCCATACCTGGCTGAATAGCGGATGTTATTAAGCCCGGCCCTTTAAAGGCGATATAACCGCGCGGCTGGGTATAGAGGTCTTTGTTGATTCTGTCCGAATAAATATACTGATCCGAGGCGGCGATTTTAATCATCTCATACAGGACATTACTAAACGCGCCTGCGGGAATATAGATTGCGCGATCGTCCTGAAACCAACTATCCGCAGTAAGCTGGCGCTGCTTCCAGTAGCGGCTATAGTATTCGCCAGTACTCAGGTTAGTCATCCGTACCGCGACGTTACGTTCCGCGTCATAGTAGGCCCCTTCAACTTCTTTCGCCCGGCGTCCTCCAACAAAAGGGTTATCGGCATTGGTAGAATATAATTCGTACAGTTGCCCTGCATCCTTCAAATCACAGCGGTAAAGCACCTGTTTTGCCGAGTAGGGCGTCTGAACGCCGGCGGTAAGGAAATTAGCCACTGCGCTGGCAAGCACAGTACCTGAAGGCTGGAACTTGTTATTGGCGCTAACGCTAATGACTGACGGCAGACCAAGATGACCGATATTGTCATCATAGGCGCCGCGCCAGTAGCGCGCGGTATAACCCGCTTTAATCGCAGCCTCAGAAAGGAAACTATTATCCGTGACCTTAACGCAGTTAGCCCAGGGCGCGGTGCTGAAAAGCAGGCCAGCTGCAAACAGCAGCGTTCGGCGAAGATGACACATGAGACTATTTCCTCTCGCAGGTAGTCGTGAGATAAATCACGTTTTCAGGAGAATGCATATCGAACTGGTAAGGCACACGGCAACGTCGGTTGGCTCCTTTTCCCCAACGCACCAGTAATGAGCCAGAGGGTGTGCTGATCCGGGCATACACCTGCCCGCCTTGCCCGACCATCCCAATGACGGCGCCTTCGCTGTTCATGACCTCGGCGCCCATTGGCGGTATGCCGCCATCTGCCATTTTCACCGCGATGAGCACTGCTTTGCCGGTAATCGTTGAGAAGTTCACCCGTGCGATCGCGCCAGCATAGGGAACCACCTGTTGACTTCCCCCGGTCAGCTCAGCATCGCTGCGCATCTGCCGGGTATCGAGTGAGACGTTGTTGCGACGATAGGGAGATAGCGAGGGCAAAATGGCATACCCAAAACGGTCGATTACCGCCCCCTGACCGTTCTGTACGACGGCGCCCTGTGCGCCATCGGCGTGAATTAATGCAAACGTGTCGCTGGCGTAGGGGCCGAACGTCACGCCACCGGAATGCAACACCACGGTTCCGGAGGAGCCTAGCGCCACCTGACGATAGTCTTTTCCCTGATCGTAGCCCACGCGCAGCGCCCCAAAACGGGTGTTTTGCTGGACGTTGCCGCCAAAAGTCGTTGCTGTCCCTTCATCCCCATTGCGATAGCGATCATAGCCGCCGTAGACCGACCAGGAGAGTTCGTTCTGCTCGCCACGGGTTCCGTTCATCGACAAGGTTGAGGATCGGTTCGCGCGCGACTGGTTATAATTCATTGCCACGGAGGTCGGATTGTCACCCCAGTTAAAGGGAATGGATAAAGTGAACGATAGCGTCGTCTCGGTATATTTTTGCCGCTGGTTCAGATCCTGCGGTTCGTTAACGCTGTGGTAGAAGCGGCCATCGTCCCAGGTGGAGCGTTGCCTGGCAAGGTTGAATCCATAACTCACTTTTCGCCACTGGTTGCTATAGCCCAGCTGCAGTTGCGTGATCCGCGACCGGTTATTGTAATAATCAGCGGTACTGGCGCTAAGATTGAGCGTCCCCAACCGACCTAACGGCTGGCTGACGGTTGCAGAAAGACGTTGGCGTTGGTGTAGGGTATCGGAGTAGTAAACAATGCTGTTGTGCTCCTGTTGCCGGACGCCAAACACATCTTCTAAATCGCGGAATCCGCCGGTTGAGTAGCGATAAGCCGCCAGTACCAGATTAGTGCCTGTGGAAAAGGTCTTGCTATAGCTGAACTCCGCGCGCCAGCCCTGCTGCCGATCGTTATGTTCCACTTGTGCGCCAGACCAGGTGGCATTCATCCCGAACGCGCCCAGACGGGTTGCCAGAACGCCGCCAGCCAGCCAGGCCTGATAATCATGCGCCAACCGCGATCCAAGATTAAGCGTGAGATGATTATTCACCCCGTGCTGCAGCGTCCCCTCAAGAAAACGGTTGTCGATGCGGTAATATTGGCGGACCTTGCCTAGAGCAAAAGCGTAGTGCCAGTTACCAGGGCGCACCGAGTCGGGAACGGCGGAATAGGGAACGGTAAAACGAGAAACCTTTCCGTTAGCCTCAATCACCTTAACCTGCAAATCCCCCTGATAGCGGGTGTTGTAAAGATCATCTATATAGAACGGGCCAGGTGGAACATGGGTTTCATAGATAACTTTGCCTAGCTGTTTGATGACCACCCGCGCGCTGCTTGACGCCACGCCATGCACCTCCGGCGCATAGCCGCGTTTGCCCTGCGGCCACATGCGCTCATCCGTGGCGAGTTTAATACCATTGAATGACAGGCTGCCGAATAAACTGGAGTCGGTATAGTTATCGCCAAATGCCATGATGCTGTCGATTGCGGTGAGTGGCCGCTGTACCCAGGTGCGCACGCGATTATAATGCCAGGCGCTACCGCTTTGGTTACTGTCGGCATAGCGCAGATTCCCCTGATGGCGGAGCTGCCACAGGCCAATATTGCTGCCAACGTTGATGCCGCTCCACAAATAGTGGTAGCGGAAGTGCTGGCTGGTGTTGTCTGTGTGGGTCCAGTTGGTGTTATGGCGTAAAAACAGAGCCAGCGCGCCGCTGTCCCACTGCGAAGGCGGGATATAGCCGCGCGGCCTGTGCATAAGCTCGCTCATCGGTAGCGTAAGCCGGAACTGTAGCGTCGCGCTATCAAATTGCCATTCACCGCGGGATACCCAATCCCTTAGCGGACGGCAGCTATTTTGCAGCGCGTTGTCCGGGAGCGATTTAACCTGAGCGGCCTGCATCAGCGATAACGGAAGGCAGGGCTCGGTGCGCTGTCCGCCATTGACTGGACTAAAGCGGATTTTTACGCCGGATTTTATCAGCGTTCCATTGACGATAACGTCAACCAGATACTCTCCGGCGGGGGTGTCGGGTCCGTTAACGCTCGCCATACCTTGTCCGTAAGCTGTTCCCTGCAATAGAGAGGGGTCGAAATAATATTCTTCACCGAAAGCCTGACCAACGCAGGCTACGGCTAAGATAACGAAGATATTTTGGCGTGAGAATTTAACCTTCAGCGACATGATAACGCTCGCTTATCCTTGCACCCTGGTCGTTAACCACCGTCACAGTGACGGTACCGTTAAGTGAATTGGCGCTGACGTTTCCCGGTATCCAGAAAGTGCGACTGGAAAAAGGGGGGACCATGTCGACATTAAGCTCGCGTGAAGTACCATTTACTTTCACGCTCAGATTACTGAGGGAGGCATACCAGGGTTGCGGATTGCTGATGACAATACCGGCGCCTTTTCGGGCATTACGCACCACGGTGATGTGCAGTTTTTTCGCCAGATTACCTGGTGAACCAATGCCTTCCGGCCGATAGAAGAGTTTGATCCGCGTCCTAAGCATCACCAGCACTTTATTTTGCTGGCGGCCACCTATATTGGCTGGCGGTACCTGCAACGCGTTGAACCAGAAAACCGATTCACGATCGTGCGGCAGCGCTTTACGCTGGCTATAGACAACGCGGACAATCTGCCCTGATTTCGGTTGGATTCGAAATACTGGCGGCGTAGAGATAAAAGGAATGCCGCTCGCGTTCTCCGGCCCAATATGCAGATCGCCATTGTCAAACCAGGTTTGTACGATATAGGGAAAGTCATCGTTATTTTTTAGCTGTACATCGACTGAGGCGACGGTCGATGGATAAATAATCCGACTGCCTACAATGGTAACGCTGGCCCAGGCCCCGGTAACGGGAAAGAACAGGGCTATCAGCAGCACCAGATAGCGTAGCCCTGAACGGGGGGCATCCTTTTTCATCGCAACAACTCCATTGCTATCAAAAAGGTCCGACGGCTAGCACCGGACCACGGAGAGTTTTACAGGTAGGAAACGGCGTACTGGAGAGTGGCTTCGACCGTACCAGCCGATGCTGCTCCTGTGGCGTAATACTGCGCAGTGTAGGTGGCGCTGGCTTCCGTCTCTCCAGGCTTCAGTTGTAGATCGCCTTCACCTTTGAAGCCGTTGGTCAAATTGATAACTTTATTTGCGGTATCAAGGAGTTGTACTTCAACGTTGGTCGCGTCTCCCGTATTCCCAAGATTACCGTTGCTGGTCACCTGGTTACCAACGAAGACGGTAGAGATTTTGGTCGCTCTATCGGTATTACCCGTGCAGCCGGTGAGACCAATATCAAATGTCACCTGACCTGCGACATCACCGCCTTTCGCCAATTCCTTGGCACTCACCGTCGGCAGAATAACTACCGGTTTTGCCTGATTGCCGTTAATCGCCACAGAACAGGTTTCATCGGAAACTTCACCGCGAAAGGTAATAGTATTATTAGATATGGCTAGCGCGCTGGTGGAAATAAAAAGTGAGGCTGTTAATAAAGCCAGTGTGGTTTTCTTGAACATGGTTTTTTATTCCTTTGTTGCTATTCATTTATATATGATGAGGCTCGCTCTGCAGCTAGGGCAGATAAAGACAACGTCCTTTAGTTGATGCAAAACAAAATAGCGTCTCGCCAGGTGATTTTATTGTGCGGTTCCCGGTGATAAGGTTGCATAGCGACGTGGTCAATCGCCGGGCGGCGCCATCATGTTTTAAAGGCAAGATTACGAACCATTTTCTGAAAAGAGCTTACTGATGTGCTGAATATTCCTTAAATTTATCTTACTTGACTGGTGTGTTGATATTCAAAAAAGGTAAGAAAAATTCATAAAGGAAGCTAATCTATTGATTTGGTGAAGAGTAAGCAATAAGGGTAGCAGAGTTGATGTTAGTGACTGTGTTTTGTGAAAAGATTGCGAATGTTAAGGTGGGTGAAATCATTTCACCCTGTGTTAATATGACAGGCGACAGAGTAAGTGTATTGAAGAACGGATTTTCCATGGATGAAGAGTTGTTGTTAATCGCTAAAAAGGTGATATTTGATAGTGCCAGAATGACATTGGCTAATGGTAATAAGATTATTAAAATCTCTGAGTCGGAGACAAACCTACTTCTTGCCTTCCATCGCGGTATATATAAAAAAGAAGATATCATTGATTTCGTCTGGAAGAATCGTGCGGGTTGTGTTTCAGAATCGAGTTATTACAAGCTTATTAATCAAATGCGGAATAATTTTTCGCTCGTTGGTTTGAAAGCGGACGATATTGTTACCCGTCCACGAATTGGTGTTTCGTTGTCACTGCCATTAGAACCGTTCAAAAAACAACGTTCGGAAGCAGGCGAACAGGCCAGCGATACAGCGCGGGGTAAAGACAGTCGACAGACTCATCTCGCGGAGGGTAAAAAATTTACCGCCAAAATACGTCTTCTGGTGCTGACAATGTTGTTGATGCTGTTAACGGCTATAGCGATGCTATTTCAACATGCACCTGTGCAAAATAAACACAAAAGCACCTTCAGGATGCTTGGTGATAAGGATGGCTATATCTTCTTCAAAATGGCGAGCGATAAAGTGACATTTAAGGAGGTGGTTTCGGCCTATAACACCCTGACGCTACCGCTATGTCGCCAGAACGGACATTATCTTTATTACCTCCGGGAGCCGAACATGAATCTTTTTTTGCAGTGCCTGAATCCTGTTGAAACGGCGGTACCAAAATGCATTACCATCAAAGAGCGTTACTAATTATCCTGTGTGGTCTGCTCTGCGCATGTATGGTGCTGGCAACGCAGGTGTATCGGGGAGCCAGACGCGATACGGAAGAAGTGAATAACCTTATTTGCACTGCTAAATCAAATGTTTATATAAAGTCGCGAAAATTAATTTTGAGCGGAACATTGGTGCTGGACTTGAAATCCAATCGGATTGCTATTCATTACGCCGTGCAGGATCAACAGCGGGAGCAGCGGTTATTCTTTCAGGACATCACCATCAGTGCGCCTAACCGCATTGGCCCGAAAACCTACACTTTCCGGATTGAAGCCGTACACAAATTTGATTCGGATACGACGGGGGAGATGTTTTCCTGGCTGCGTCTCCTGCAACCGGCAACCGTGAATGAGCTGACGATAAACAAAGTCGGTCAGCGAACCTATCTTTTTTCACTAAACCGGCAGATCTATAATTTTTGCACAACCAGCGGTAGCACCAAGGCATAATGGGGCTTGCGGTCAGCTATACCACCGCACATCCATTCGTGAATGAGAGGCGAAACCAGTGAAGCTAAAACTATCGTATATAATTTGTGCAGTGCTGGTGCCGCTGGTCATGATGCTTACGTTAGCACTGCTGGTCAGTGTCCTGCAGTTTAAACAGGATGTCGCCCTGAGTGCGAAAACCTTATTACGTTTTAGTGAAGATGTCTCAACTGCTTCGTGGCGGGTCACCGGGCAAGCCGTAAAATTAGCGGACAGGCCCTGCGCTGAAATTTTGTCGGAGCTTAACCGTACCCGCGCCTTTACTCCTTATATTCGTGATATTGGTTTGCTGGAAAAGGGCAATCTGCTCTGTTCCTTTGTTAGCAGAGAGCAGGCGCATCCTTTTCCTCTGCCACCAGGTAAAACGCTCCCAACGCCGCTACCTGCCAGGTGGGTTCGCTCATTTAGCTGGATGGCCGGTGGGCCTGGCAGGCCCGCGGTGGTTTACACACAGCAAGTCGCGGCGGATAAAGCGGCGTTTGTTATCGTCGATTCTCGGTATGTCCAGGAGCTGATGGATGTACTCTCAGAGGAGAGAGAGGCCGTTTTCAGCCTTAGATTTGGCAAAGGCGATGCCATTATCAGTCAACCAGCACAGTATGATCGAATAGTGATGACCCAGAATTACGTCACTGACGACGGAAAGATTTCTCTTACCGTCGCTGCGCCTCTTGGCACATTGACGGCAGTTTGGATGAAATCTCTGCTCATTTTTATCCCTCTCTCGTTTTGCTTCTCATTTTTGACCCTGGTTCTTTACCGGCATTGGTCGAAAATGCGGATGTCCATGGCGCGAGAAATTATCCGCGGTATGAAAAATGCGCAGTTCACGGTGCATTATCAACCAGTATTTAACGTCAACCGCGGTAATTGTGGTGGGGTAGAGGCATTAATGCGTTGGCCTCTTCCCGATGGTCGTTTTATTACACCCGACATTTTCATCACCGCCGCAGAAAACGAAGGTATGATCGTTCCGCTTTCGCGGCATCTGTTTAAGCTCATCGCCGAGGATGTCGAAAGGTGGCAGGTCGCCGAAGGCTTTTATATCAGTGTTAATATTTCGCCTGAACACTTGGTGCATGAGAGCTTTATTGAAGACGTTGAGTTGTTACAGGCAAGATTAGGCAATCTGCGTCTGATGCTGGAGCTCACCGAACGCAGCCTCATTGTACAACCAGCACTTGTGTCAGATAAGCTGATACGGCTACGTGAGAAAGGCATATTGATAGCGATAGACGATTTTGGTACCGGCTACTGTTCGCTTTCTTACCTCCAGCAGCTACCCGTTGATTATCTGAAAATCGATCGTACTTTTGTCGATACGATTGATACCAGCGGTAGCGACGTGCCCATTCTGGATACCATTATCATGCTTAGCCATAAACTCGGTCTTAATATCGTTGCGGAAGGCGTGAGTTCAGAACATCAATTGAGCTATATTCTCGATCATAACGTAGGATTTATACAGGGCTATCTTTACGCAAAGCCTATGTGTTCATCTGATTTTACGCGCTGGCTTGATACGCGTGCCAATGAGCAAAATGACAGGATTAAATGCAAAAAATGTTCAATAAATCAGTAACCACTGAGGTAACATAATGGTTTAACCTGAACGACGCATTCTTAACAGAAGGTCTTATGAGTAAGAAAAAATACCTAATTGATAAGAAAGTCATTCTTGATTGCGAAAAGATGACGCTGTCGTGCGATCGCGAAAGCTTGAGAATTTCTGAATCCGAATGCAATTTGCTTATTGCTTTCCATGAAGGGTTATTTAAGAAGGATGACTTAATTGCCTGGGTATGGGGACGAAAAGGCGTTGTGGTTTCCAGTGCGAGCTATTATAAATTAATCAACCAGTTACGCGGTTCATTTGAAAAGGTCGGCCTTCCCCCTTCAGCGGTATTAACGCGTCCTAAGGTCGGCGTAACGCTCTCGGTATCCATCGAATCATTGCCTGATGCTTCAACATCCGCAATGCAAAATATCGCCAGCTATACCGTTGCGCCAGTTGCAGACGCGTCGCCAGAACCAACGCAAATTTCTCAGTTTACCATCAGGAAAGAATGGTTTTTTTTAATCGGCGCAACGTTATTCTTTCTGGTAATGATTTATATATACCACAACAGTAAGCCAGATTATTTTTCTGAATTGGGAACCTATAACGGATATACCTTTTACGGTGTTACAGAGGATAACCGTACTCTTGAGGATGCGGTGGGGGCTTTTTCCGAGTTGAGCCCGCAAGTCTATAAGCAAAATGGCAATTTTATTTATTATATTCGTGTCCCTAATACCAATATTTTTGTTCAGTGTCTGAATCAACTGAATGTTTCGGAGCCCAAATGCATCACTATCAAAGAACGGTACTGAACAGCATTACGCTGCTTATCCTGGCGGTATCCTTCGCGTTACTGATTTTACATGTACGTCAACAACGCTACCCTTTATCAGATTTGAACGCTTTTTTATGTACTACCAGGACGGTAACCTCAGTTCAACCGGGTAATTTTCACGCTGATGGCAATATCGTCCTTGATTTCAAAAATAAACGCATTACGCTTCAATATGACATCATCACCGCACAGCAGATAAAAAAAGTGTTGTATCGCGATGTATATATAAAAAACCTGAAGATGCCGGGGGCCGGAATTTATACATTTGATGTTGATTCGGTAAAGGTGTTTTCTACTGATACTGCCGGTGATTTTTTAGCACATTTTCGCTTGCTGCACCCCGGTGCCGCTAATGAAATAAGAGTCACCAGAGTCGGTAATAGCACCTATTTGTACTCAATAAATCGTCAGATATATAACGTTTGTACCTTGCAGTGAACCTGGGTTTGCGTTGCTAATAGGTTTTTTATCTATTAATATCAATAGCTTACTAAATCATACTTTTTCTGAAAGTGACGGTAAAATATATGTAAGACTAATTTCATAATTTTCTCTCGATTTTTATGGTTATATTGCTGCCGCAATCGGTCTTCTACGGTGATTGCTTGTTGATAAGCATTGAGTTATTTACCAGTAAGGAGCTTTACATGCAGCGTATTTTTTCACCATGGATTATGGCAGCACTATTATTTTCGCCCGCATTAGCGGTAGCGATGGAAAATCATACCCTCTCGGTTGGCTATGCCCAAACGCACCTTAGTGCGTTAAAGAACTCTGCCAGTAAAGATCTTCGTGGCCTCGCACTAAAATATCGTTATGAGTTCAATTCTGACTGGGGGGTATTAACCTCTCTTACCGCCACTCGTCATGAACTACAAAATTACAAGTGGGACGCGGGGAAGTTACATAAAGATGGGGATAATACTACCAGCTATAGTTCGTTAATGATTGGACCGACCTATCGGTTTAATGACTATATTAGTTTGTATGGTAATGTCGGCATGGCAGAAATGAAGATAAAAAACCGGGATAATCATTCCTCTTCAGAAAATGCTTTTGCCTATGGAGCAGGCGTTATTTTTAATCCATTAACGAATCTTTCCCTTGGCCTCTCATGGGAAACGGCCAAATTACTTTTCGTTGATACAAATACATTTGGTGTGAGCGTAGGTTATCGTTTCTAATACCTAAAACGCCTCTGTTTATGGCAAGGAATACATTATCTCAAAAAAATAAAATATCATGACGACGATAAGAGATATTATGGACCCTTAAGATAGTTATACTTGATGGTAGTTTAAATCGTAAATCTCCCTGGAGCTCCCTGGGAAGTATATTTTATTGCCAGCACAATGCGCCTCAACATTCGACTGGTTTCGCAACTATTGGATTATTTTTAGCAGAATTGATTAAGGTATTAACATGAACAAAAAAATGGTCTTTCTGGCCGCTTTTATGCTAACAGCTTGTAGCGCTAACTCCTTACAACATGGCGCTGAGGGAGTACGTATAACACATAACGAACCTGATACTTCGTGCACCTATTTAGGGGACGTGACTGGTAGCCAGGGTAATTTTTTCACGGGAGGATGGACGTCAAATAGCAACCTCGAGACGGGGGCCCGAAATGATCTAAAAAATAAAGCGTGGAAAATGGGGGGGAACGTCGTGGTACTGTTAACCCAAAGAGCGGGTCAGACCGGTAGCGTCTATCATGGCACAGGTTCAAGCCAGCAAACAAACGTTACATTAAGCGGCACGGTTTATCGGTGTCGGTGATAATATCTCTATCTTGATAACCTCCTGAGGATAATGCAGGTAGTAAAGTTTAAACTATGCTGCCTGTTCAACTCCCCCTTTCTTTATAACTATATAGCGAAGTGGTTAGTAGCGGTGTCATCGACCCATCATTTCTGTCGGGGAATGTTTATTGCCTGACTGATAGCGTAAACCTGTGGCGATTCAGACCACTTAATGGATGATTATGCCCAAAAAATAGCAGGTGATGAGTCACCCTGACAAATCATCTATAGCTTTAGTTAGCGCAATACAGTAGTGGCCTTGAACCAACTTTTATCAGGAAGCTATGTTCATTTTGTTTTGAGATGACATAGCTTATTTTTTCATCCGGATAAACGTAAAAATCTGGCAGGATGGTGGCCAGGAACGTATCCGATACAGAATCAATGTTACCGTATCGGTTTATTTCTCGGGAGTGGAAATGATGAGATTCATGATTTTTGACCATATCATAAATGACGTCTCTTCTGATGTGGCCCTGCAGTTTCCCTCCATCCAGATAACTACCGCTGACCGCAACAGTGCCCTTGCTTTCATCAAGCGAATACATGAAATTTAACGTCAAGTTAGTTTGTGTATTACCCTTGAACACGACGAGCGATGCCGTGCACTCTTCCTTATGATGTATTTTATCGTTCAGCAAATTATAAAAAAGGCCCAGTACAGCGCCAGAAATAAAAAAGCCAAAAGCAATTTTTATTCTATTCATATACTATTCCACGAAAAGAGAGAGTAACAC
>NZ_JAGRQY010000348.1:0-662 GCF_018223905.1 Klebsiella sp. 28 | reverse complement strand
CATAATAAGTTAAAAGTTAAGAACGAATAGGCCGCGACTGGCGTAAAGGTGTGTTGCAGTGCGCCCCAGACTTCTACCCCGTTTTCAGAAACATCTTTCACATTGCCAAATAAAATACCTAAGGTACCAATAATATTTTCTTTCGCTATCAATCCTGTAATTGTGGCAACTGCCCCTTGCCAATTACCCCAGCCTAATGGGATAAATAGCACCGCCAACCCTTTACCTAGAAATGCTAGAATACTTTGACTTTCTGGAACGGGTTGAAACGTCACAGAATAATGTGACATGAACCAAATGAGAATACTGGAAACAAAAATAATCGTACCTGCTTTTTTTACAAATGAGCGACATCGTTCATAGGCATGCCGAACCACACTTCTAAGCTGTGGCAAATGATAGGCGGGAAGTTCCATAATGAATGGTGCTGGATCTCCCGAAAAATGCTTGGTCTTTTTTAAAGCAATTCCTGATAACACAATGGAAGCAACCCCTAAGAAATAAGCAGAGGGCGAGACCCAACTTTGGTTAGGAAAAAATGCACCTGCAATCAGAGCGATAATTGGCAACTTCGCTGAACATGGCATAAAAGTCGTGACCATAATAGTCATTCGCCGATCGCGTTCGTTTTCAATCGTTCGACTAGCCATCACGCCTGGGAC
>NZ_JAGRQY010000347.1:0-696 GCF_018223905.1 Klebsiella sp. 28 | reverse complement strand
GTTGGATAAAGTACAACGTCCTGAATATGAAATACACATTGCTCCATGAATAAAGGCTTCAATTTCAATGTCCGTATTTTCACGAATCGCTGCAACTTCCTCCATTGAAACTTCGCGCGCTAAAACCACACGTTCTAAGCCTTCATTTTTCCAAAATTCTAATGTTTCATAGTTGGTTGCTGAAGCTTGTGTCGATAAATGGATGGGTAAACCTGGTGCTTCTGTCGCACAAATTTCGATTAAAGCTGGATCGGAAACAATCACAGCTGAAATTCCGATGTCTCGAAATTCTCTGAAAAACGCTCCTGCCCCTTCCTGGTTTCCTTCATGAGTGACCATATTGGCAGCGACATAAACTTTCGCATTATGTTCGCGGGCAAAGGCTACGCCTTCCGCCATTTCTTCTGGCGTGAAATTTCCTGCGCGGCTACGCAGACCGTAGGCATTCCCTCCGATATAAACGGCATCGGCACCGTAACGAATTGCGACTTTTAGTTTTTCTAGCGTCCCGGCTGGAGCCAACACCTCGGGACGCTTCAATGTTCGTTCTGTCATTACTTTCATGTTCTTCTTCCCCTTAAATGAATCAATTTATTTTATTGCATCGGCACTTAAATCAAAGAAACCATTGTCTAAGCCACGACCTGTTGGATGTAATTTTTCAATTTCAGCTGTTGCATGAGCTGCTTGATCTTC
>NZ_JAGRQY010000346.1:0-702 GCF_018223905.1 Klebsiella sp. 28 | reverse complement strand
ATGGAACAGACCCAGTGGGCAATCAATTAGCTAATGCCTTTGACCTTGTTCGCATTCATCTTTTCGGTGACTTAGACGATAGTGTAACACCTAATACGCCTGTCAATCGGTATCCATCTTATACAGCGATGAGAGAATTTGCTGAAAAAGATAAAGAAGTAAAAAAAGAACTGGTTAGAGAGCGATTTAGAGAGGCTAGCGAAGATTTTGGAGATATTGAAGACGAACTAGGGGAAAATGACGATTGGATCACAGAGCTAAGATATAACACGAAAGGCACGCTTGATTCCTCTATCTATAATGGCTACTTATTCCTAGAGAATTTACCCTCTTTAAAACAAGGTGTTGTGTATAACGAGTTTTCCCATCGCATTGAGAAAGTCAAAAAATTCCCATGGGAAAAAGAGAAAGGCTTAGAATGGTCGGACAGTGACACCGTACTATTAAGAGCCTTTCTAGACGAAACGAAAAAGTTTAAAGTAGATAAAAATACGATTATGGCAAGTCTTTTACAATCAGCGAATGCAAGACATCATCACCCTGTTAAAGCGTTTATTGAAGCAGAGAAATGGGACGGTATAAAACGGATAGAACGAATCTTTATAGATTATTTAGGTGTAGAAGATACAGAATACTCCCGAGAGGTAACTAAAAAATGGTTTACTGGTGCGGTGGCACGTATTTATCGCCCCGGTGTGAAGT
>NZ_JAGRQY010000345.1:0-805 GCF_018223905.1 Klebsiella sp. 28 | reverse complement strand
GTATCTTTAAATTTAGATTCCCCTAAATTAGCTGATGGTGAAGTAGAAACAAAGTTTAAATACACTGCTGGAAGCGGTCGAACGGGTGTGATTATACGTGGTAATACCAAAGATAGCTGGGTTTTTGTAGGCTATAACGCGAATGGCAAATGGTTAGTTGAAAGCCCTAATTCGTGGAATGATTCAATTTCTGGGCCAACGTTAAATGAAGATACGAATTATTTGTTGAAAGTACGTTATGTTGGTGAAAAAATTACTATCTGGCTTAACACCACGTTGATTTACGAAGGAGAACCTGTTTTGGCCAATGGAGACAAAATTCCAACAGAAGCCGGACATGTGGGTGTCCGTTTGTGGTACGACAAAAAAATTGTCAATTATGACTATTTTAAAAATGGCCCCGTAGATAGCATTCCAGAAATTGGGCCAGAAGTGACACAAATTGCGCCAGTCAAAGTTTTTACAAAAATTGGTGTCGCACCAAAATTACCGAAACAAGTAAAAGTGACCTATAATACTGGTAAAGAAGCCAATGAAGCAGTCCGTTGGAATGAAATCGATCCTGATGCATATAAAGAACCAGGAACTTTTGAAGTCGACGGTACTTTGGAAAATACAAACATCAAAGCAAAAGCCAGCATTGTTGTTGCTAAAGACAATGAAGCTGAAAAAGGCGACAAAATCTCTTCCGCAGATTTAACAGCCGTGGTTGATCCACAATTTCCACGAATTATTCGCTACGAAGACCCTCAGAGTAATCAAGTGATTTTTAATGGCCAACACGAGAAAATTGACCAAGTAATGA
>NZ_JAGRQY010000344.1:0-891 GCF_018223905.1 Klebsiella sp. 28 | reverse complement strand
CAATGAATACCACATTACCTGTTTCTGTGTATCCAGTGGGCTTTGTCGGGACTGATCCAGTGTTTAACAATAGTGGTCCGGGCCAATTAAATGAGATAGATAAATCCTTTAAAAAAGGGATAGATAATAAATTTTCAATAAAAGCAACATTTGGTGTCGGTAGCTCAGTAAACACTGTTCCAAGATTATTACTTGTAGCTCGTGCGACAGGAAATCCAGAGAATAAGATCGTTTTACATGGTTTTGATGGGACACAAGACTTCAAACAAACTATGAACTATAAAGTCACTCGGAAACAAGTTACCGAAAACTTTGTCGATGCCAACGGTGCCAAAATCACTGCACCAACAGGCTTCACCCAAGGCAACCAAGTACCAATGAACAGTAACACCTTCAAGTACACAGCGGCACAAGCTTTACCAACGACGTATACTGCAGGTGGCAAGACCTATACGTTCCAAGGGTGGTATAAAGGGAAAACCAAGCCAAGTACGTTGAACAAAACAACAACTCCAACGTTCAATGCGACCTTTGATGGCAATGACGATATGACCGCCATGTATAAGGAAGAAATACCAACAGCTAGTGTCACATTAACTCGACCAAAAGAAGTGATTGATACGAATACCAATGTAATCTGGACAACAACGATCACGAATACTAGCAAAGCACCCTTACAAAATCTCACCTTGAAAAAAGGGCCCAATTGGTCAGCTGGTCTGACGATCCCGACCTTTATGGAAGTGACACCAGAAGGAGAAACGACAAAATCAATCCCAGTAAATAGTACACTTTGGACAGAGGGGGTTCCTTTACCAAATGCCGTTCCTATCGGCAAAAAAGTTTCAGTTGCTTTCACAACTCGCGCAACAGGGAAACCAAACACTGTTT
>NZ_JAGRQY010000343.1:0-633 GCF_018223905.1 Klebsiella sp. 28 | reverse complement strand
ATCACGCACCATTGATTAAAAATCAATTGCTCTACCTATTGAGCTACACGTCTACCTAATTTACTCGTAATTTGTAGAAATTTAGAGGAGGAGGAACACCTCCTCTCTTGTATTTTTTTACAAGTAAATATTATTAAGCTACTCTACCAACATAGAATAGGAGAATTTTACCTCTCACCTATAGGTGGGAATGGTTTACAAAAAAATGAAATTTAAAATAATGAAATCTGATGTCCATATTCGAAATAAGCATCAATTTTATTCCTAATTCGTTGTGACATGGATTTAGCAGTCCCTACTTTAATATCCATTTTTTCAGCAGCTTCTGCATAAGTAAGTTGCTGATTATGGATATAATCAAACAAATCACGTTCTCTCTCGCTGAACGTTGATAACAACTCTTTAAGTTGAATCAACATCTCTTGTTTCTCTTCAGTAATAGGGTAATTACGTGCAGATTCATACTGTTTACAATAAATTTCGTATGATATCTTATCCATATTTGTAATATGTTTATCTCTGCGATATTTAGGTATTTTTTTTGCTGCCTCCTCATCAAGAGGTCGCTCAATTCCATGTTCAAGCCAATATAACGCATATTTGGTAGATGAAATAATTTCAGCATAAATGGAC
>NZ_JAGRQY010000342.1:0-747 GCF_018223905.1 Klebsiella sp. 28 | reverse complement strand
AAAATTTTAGTGCAAACCATTGCACAAATGGAACGAGAAAAGTCAGTTAGTTTCAACAAAAAAGGCAAAGTCCTGTTACCAATGAAAGACTTATTAATAGAAGGAACGTTTCGTGCAAATGAACGAGGCTTTGGTTTTGTAACCATCGATCCTGAAGAACCAGATGTTTATATTCCGAAAGAGGCAACGAACTTTGCAATGGATGGAGATACGGTTTTAATCGACGTGATCCAACATGCGGATCCTTTTTCAGATCGCGGCGCAGAAGGTAAAGTCAAAGAAATTAAAGAGCGAGCAGTGAGCCAAGTTGTCGGAGAATTTGTGGCATATAGTGAAGAAGAAATGGCAGAAATGGGACTGTATGGCTACATGATTCCCAAAGATAAGAAATTGAATCAGTATACTGTATCAATTGCACCTGAAGGGATTAAGCCAGTAGATGGTAGCATTGTCATTGCTGAAATTACCTATTATCCAGATCAAGAATATCCAACGAGTATGGAAGGACTAGTCAAACAAGTGATTGGTCATAAAAATGATCCAGGAATGGATATTTTATCAATCGTGGTGGCTCATGGAATTCCCACAGCATTTCCTGATGAAGTTTTGGCTGAAGCGGACCAAGTACCAGAAACTATTGCAGAAAGCGATTTAGTCGGTCGTCGGGATTTACGTGATCAGTTGATTGTGACGATTGATGGAGAAGATGCGAAAGATTTAGATGATGCAGTAACGGTACAAAAGTTA
>NZ_JAGRQY010000341.1:0-793 GCF_018223905.1 Klebsiella sp. 28 | reverse complement strand
GGGTAATCCATCTAGTATTCTTTCCCTTCTAACTTCATTGTATCCCATTCTGTATCTTCTACAGTCACAGAATCTCTAAAGTCTTTCCAATCTGCATCATTCTTAAATATATCTTCTCTTTTAGGCTTTAGAATATACGTATCATCAATTTTAAAAATTGTATACGCATCTCCAACTTCTGGAGAAATCCCTTTTGGGAAAATTGCTCCTACAGAATTGCCTATTTTACGTACTACTGTTTCCATGACTATCATCTCCTATACGTATGTTAAACTAAATTTAACACACCCTCAATCACTCGTCAAATATTACTTATTTTTACGAACAATACTACGTATTTTTGTTATATCAAATGTCCGATTATACTTTGCTACAACTCGCCCACGCTCTGAATTTTGCTCATAGGTAGTAAATGCTTGTCCACCATTTGATACACCTGAAATCACGCCTGTATGGCCATATATTTGAGGGGTTAATACACCACCTGCATACCAATTGACGATATCTCCTATCCTTAGATCAGACGGTTTGGGGTCAAAAATTACTGACCAACCGTACGCTGACCAATTGTAATCATCACCAATTCTTTCGGCATAATCAAAGCCACTTCCACGCAGCTGTGGGCCACCCAATTTTTCAACATAATATGCTGTAAGCATGTAACACTCTCCACCATATATTGATTGACCAACAATAGATTCTAATACCTGTATGTTTCCCCCATTTCCTTCATTAATGCCTTGCTGCATGCTTGCAACATACTGATAAACTAGCTCTGCATAAAACATATTTC
>NZ_JAGRQY010000340.1:0-939 GCF_018223905.1 Klebsiella sp. 28 | reverse complement strand
GTTGCTCAAGACTTTGCTCAACAGAACGCTGGAACTCAAGAGCCGCTTCTGTGCGCTGTTTTATGACCAGAGCGACGAGTTCATCAGGGCTTTTCTCAAGTAATGACTTTCGGTAGATAATGGACTCTTGTACTTTTTCAAGCTTTCTTGATGCAAGGGCTGATGCGTGACTTACAGGGTTGAGTTCTTCAATAAATTTTTCGAGTAGTGACTTTTTCTTCCTGTCTAATCTCAGAAGTTCGGTATGTGCCGATTTAAATTTCTTGGCTTCACTCAACGGTGAACCATCGGTTCTTATCCTGCGATATTCATCTCTGTATTCAGTCATCGTTGGATATTTTTTTAATGCTTTAATGGTGTTCATGTACTGAATTAAATCATCATTGTCTAATTTTACTTTCCTCATATATACCTCGTAAATAAAATAGTGGATATATCTATATTACGAGATATAGTGTAAGTGTCAAATATAACCGGTAAATAAGAATGATAATATTCAGATGAAAACTATATTATTTCTTCTTGATCAACATCTTCAGGATAATCAACAAAAATGCCATCTTCTGAAACAGAGATGAGATTTATCTCATCGGAGAAAGTGTTTTTCATGGCTGGATATTTAAAAAATTATTTTATTTTGTTTTTCATTATTTTTTTCGACTTCTTTTTTTTGTGATGTAGATAAATTCCTTTTAATCTCTTTCATTTTGTTTTTAAAATTAATATTATCTCTTTCATCATGCAAGGACTTCATTTTAATATATGCTTCGTCACTGAAAGGATGTAAGTTATCATCTATTTTTTCATCTAAGTAAGAAGAAAGGAAGCATCTATCAAAATAATTTTTTCTAAGCGCATCGTAAATTTTAGCACTATCAATAATTGTTTCATCTTCTGGTTCTTTTTTTATATGGTCTGTCATGTTGACTCCTCTTATTT
>NZ_JAGRQY010000339.1:0-987 GCF_018223905.1 Klebsiella sp. 28 | reverse complement strand
TAACAAAAGATTTCTAAAGAATTGGTAGTTATACCTGAATAAATTTGTAATTCAAGTATAACGTAACTCAAGACCTTTGACAAGTGAATTTGCCCCAACCTCTTATTCATAAGAGGTTGGGCTAACAAAAGAAACGAGGGAACGTTATGGACTTTCAAAATATACAAACCGTAAAAGAATTGATACATGCACTTAAACAATACAACCCAAATCTAGCAACTACTATTTTTGACGATACACAAGGTTATATCAGTGTAGCTTTCAGAAAAGAAAGCATTGAAAGAAACGGAAAAAACTTCCAGTTTTTATGTTTCTATCCTAATTATGAAGTAGCTCTTTATCCAGTCGTGACGTTGCTTTCTTATCTTGAAAAGCTACCAGAACAAGCCACCATTGCGATTAAAGACCCAGACGGCAACTATTCTTCCCTTTATCTAACAATTGACGAAACAATAGACCAAGGGAATAAATATAAGTGGCTAGTAATTAGTGACAAACTTTCTTATGAACGCTTTTTCCTAACAAGTACATTGAATGCACAAGAACAAGCACTTGAAAAAATGCTAAAAGAACTAGAAACCGAGCATGACGACACAGTCGAATATATCCATAATTGGCTATGCAACCAAAATGATGAATTCCTTTTTCAAGGTATTCTAAAGGAAGATAGAACCATAAAAGGCGCTGTTACTTACTGCATGGGAAAAGCCAAAGAACAAGCAGAAAACCAAACAAGTGCTATGGTGCCAGACGAGGTAGCATTTAATTGGATAAAGGAATATTTCATGCTTGATAAACTACCCGAAATAAAAGCCATCGGAAAGGTAATGACGACTGCCAAAAAGCAACCGACAAAAAAAGAAGAGCCTAAACCTCAAAGAAAAGAGGTGGACGAACAAATTAAATTGTTCGAGTTATAATGAATATGAATCGGGAAATACAAAAACCACTAACCCCACCCAAAGCATTTTTTGATTGGTGTACATC
>NZ_JAGRQY010000034.1:0-11938 GCF_018223905.1 Klebsiella sp. 28 | reverse complement strand
GTGGGGTACCGAGATGTTCGGCCCGCTGTTGCTGAAAGACGATATTGTCAGCGTGCCGCTCACCTTTGCCGACGGTCAGGTGGCGCTGCCGCAAACGCCGGGCCTTGGCGTCGAGCTGGATGAAGACAAACTGCATTTTTATACCCGCCAGCCGTAGCGGGGAACAGGAGAAAAAAATGTTATTTAAAGTGGAGATGACCGTCAATATTCCGCCTGGCTTTCCCGCCAACGAGGCGGAGGAAATAAAACAACGCGAAAAAGCCTATTCGCAACAATTACAGCGGGAAGGCAAATGGCGACATATCTGGCGCGTTGCCGGCCTTTATGCCAACGTCAGTATTTTCGATGTTCAAGATGCCGAAGAATTGCATCAAATATTAATGGAATTGCCGCTATATCCCTTTATGGCGATAAAAGTGGAAGCCCTCTGTCGTCATCCGTCATCAATTCGCGATGACGATCGCTAATAATAATATCTGACCTCACGCCGGTATTACCGGCGTATACCCTGCAAAATATAAGAGAGAACCAGTATGAGTAATGTATTCGTACAACAACCAGGTATTCAAAAATTATTACGCGACAGTGCCGGATTAGATGTTGCCGGCGGCGATGAACGTTTTAAGGCGATTATTCATCGTCTGCTGGAAAATATCTGCACGCTCATCGACGACTATAACGTTACGGAAGAAGAGTTCTGGCACGCGGTAAACTATTTGCACGAGCTGGGCGGGCGTCAGGAGGCGGCGCTGCTGGCGGCGGGTCTGGGACTGGAGCATTTCCTCGATCTGCGCCAGGACGCCATCGACGCGGCAGCGCATCGGGAAACCGGCACCCCGCGCACCATCGAAGGGCCGCTGTACGTGGCTAATGCGCCGCTGGCCGAGGGTCACGCCCGCATGGATGACGGCGCCGACGCCGGAGAAGTGATGTGGCTGCACGGTGAAGTCAAAGACACCGAAGGCCGGCCAGTGGCCAACGCTATTGTTGATATCTGGCACGCCAACACCCTCGGAAATTATTCCTTCTTCGACCCAGGCCAGAGTGAGTACAACCTGCGCCGGCGGATCCGCACCGGCGCCGATGGCCGCTACAGCGTGCGCAGCATCATGCCCTCCGGCTACGGCTGCCCGCCGGATGGCCCAACCCAGAAACTGCTGGACAGACTGGGTCGCCACGGCAACCGTCCGGCGCACATTCACTTTTTCGTCTCCGCGCCGGGTCATAAACATCTGACCAGCCAGATTAACCTCAATGGCGATAAATACCTGTGGGACGATTTTGCCTTTGCCACCCGCGACGGCCTGATTGCCGATCCGGTAAAAGTGACCGACCGCGAGATCATCGCGCAGCGCAATCTTGAGGGAGAGCACACCGAGGTTTGTTTTGATTTCACCCTGTGTAAAGCGCTGAGCGCCGACGAAGAGCAGCGTGGGATCCGCGTGCGCGCCAAAGAGTAAGCGGCATTATCGGCCCCGGGCACGCTACTGCCCGGGCCAGATATTGCACTCGAAAACGAAGAATTCACCCTGTTTCTTTCATCCTGAATCCTGCAGGAGGGACCGACTCATGCAAAAAACGCTCTCGACGCTCAAAGACAAAATCAATAATGCCTTAGTTGTCGACCGTGAAAATCATATTTACCGCTGCCATCGTTCTATATTTACCGACCCGCAGCTGTTTGAATTTGAAATGAAGCATATTTTCGAAGGTAACTGGGTATTTCTCGCTCATGAAAGTCAAATTCCCCAGCCGGGTGATTATTATACCCTGACGCTGGGACGGCAGCCGGTTATTATTACCCGCGATAAAAAGAATGAGCTGCACGCGCTAATTAACAGCTGCGCCCACCGCGGCGCCATGTTATGTCGACGCAAAACCGGGAATAAAAATTCGTTTACCTGTCCGTTTCACGGCTGGACCTTCAGCAATAACGGCAAATTATTAAAAGCCAAAGATGAGAGCACTGGCGGCTATCCGCCGAGCTTTAAACAAGACGGCTCCCACGACCTGCAAAAGTTGCCGCGTTTTCAGTCCTATCGCGGTTTCTTATTCGGTAGCCTCAAGGCCGACGTGCAGCCGCTGGAGGCCTATCTCGGAGAAACCTGCAAGATTATCGACCTGATCGTCGACCAGGCGCCGGAGGGGCTCGAGGTACTTAAGGGTTCGTCGAGCTATGTATATGAGGGCAACTGGAAACTGGGCGCGGAAAACGGCGCCGATGGCTATCACGTCAGCGTGGTCCACTGGAACTACGCCTCAACCATGTCACGCCGCAACTATGAAGCGGAAGGGACGCACGCGGTGGATGCCAACGGTTGGTCAAAAAGCCTCGGCGGCGGCTATGGATTTGATAACGGCCATATGCTGTTGTGGACCCGGGCGCTCAACCCGGAAGTGCGCCCGGTCTATGCCCACCGCGAACGGCTGCAGGCGGAATTTGGCGAACGCCGTGCCGACCAGATGGTCAACGAAACCCGCAACCTGTGCCTGTACCCCAATGTCTACCTGATGGATCAGTTCTCCACGCAAATCCGCGTAATCCGCCCCATTGCGGTGGATAAAACCGAAGTCACCATCTGGTGCTTTGCGCCGAAAGGGGAATCCGACCAGGCCAGAGCGCTGCGAATCCGCCAGTACGAGGATTTCTTTAACGTCAGTGGGATGGGGACGCCGGACGACCTCGAAGAGTTCAGCGCCTGTCAGCGCGGCTATCTCGGCGAAAATCTGCCATGGAGCGACCTCAGCCGCGGCGCGCTGCGCTGGGTCGATGGCGCGGATGAGCATGCGCAACATGCCGGCTTTTCGCCGCGGTTAAGCGGGGTGAAATCGGAGGACGAAGCGCTGTACATCGCCCATCACCACCACTGGCAGACGCTGATGCTGGCGGCCATTGAACAGGAACAACAGCGTTACGACCAGTCCATTACCCAGCGCGTGGAGGTGGCCTGATGCTTAACCTCGAACAGGTTCGCCAGTTTCTCTACTACGAAGCCCGTCTGCTGGACGATCGTCAGTGGGACGAATGGCTCAGCTGCTACAGCCCGCAGGTGGTCTACTGGATGCCGGCATGGGGCGACGATGACCAGCTGACCCGCGACCCGCAAAAAGAGATTTCGCTTATCTACTACCCCAACCGCGAAGGGCTGGAGGATCGCGTCTACCGCATTAAAACCGAGCGCTCCGGGGCCAGCACGCCAGAGCCGCGGACCACCCATATCATCAGCAACGTTGAGCTGATGGGCGAAAGCGACGAGGGTCTGGAGGTGCGTTACAGCTGGGTTACCTGGAGCCATCGCTATCAGCACACTGATGCCTATTTTGGCTCTACCTGCTGCACGCTAATCGAACAGGACGGCAGACCGCAGATCGTCCGTAAAACTGTGCGCCTGAATAACGACTATATCCGTCAGGTGATTGACGTTTACCACATTTAAGAGGCGCTTATGACCTTCAATATTGCTCTTAATTTTGAGGACGGCGTAACCCGTTTTATTCAGTGCAATGCCGGAGAGAAAGTCCTGGATGCCGCCTATCGCCAGAAGGTGAATCTGCCGATGGATTGCTCGGACGGCGTTTGCGGTACCTGCAAATGCCACTGCGCCAGCGGTGAGTACGACCTGGGCGAAGATTATCTCGACGAGGCGTTAAGCGACGACGAAGCGCAGGCCCGTCAGGTGCTGACCTGTCAGATGGTCCCGACCAGCGACTGCGTGATCGATGTGCCGGTGGCCGCCGCGCAGTGTAAAACCGCGCTGACCAACACCGGGGCGCAGGTGCGGCAGGTGAATTTACTGTCCGATACCGCCATCGAACTGGTGGTCGCCCTCGATGAGCCGCTGGCCTTCCTGCCGGGGCAGTACGTCAACATTCAGGTGCCGGGTACGCCTCATGTCCGCGCCTACTCATTTAGCTCGCAACCGGGTTCCCTCGAAGGGCGTTTTCTGATCCGTAACGTGCCTGGCGGGATGATGAGCCAGTGGTTAACCCAGCGGGCGCGGCCCGGCGATCGTCTTACCCTCAGCGGCCCGATGGGCAGCTTCTATCTGCGCCACGGCGAACGTCCGCTGCTGATGCTGGCGGGCGGTACCGGCCTGGCGCCGCTGCTCTCCATGCTCCATACCCTGCAGACACAGGGCAGCCAGCGTCCGGTGATGCTGCTGTACGGTGTTACTCGTGACTACGATCTGGTGAAAACCGACGCGCTGCATACCTTTACTCAACAGCTGACGGGGTATCGTTGGCTACCGGTGGTGGCCGATGAAAACAGCACTTGCCCGCAGCGCGGCTTTGTCACCGACCATCTCGACGACGCGATGCTGAACAACGGCGACGTGGACATCTATCTCTGCGGCCCGCCGCCGATGGTTAACGCGGTTGCCACGGCGTTGCGCGACCGCGGGATCACCCCGGCGGGGTTCTGGTATGAGAAATTTATCGCCAGCCAGAGCGCGGCGGCATAAGGAGGCAAAATGCGTTTTACCGATAAAGTCGTCGTCATCACCGGCGCGGCGCAGGGCATTGGCCGCCAGACGGCGGAGCAGGCGGCTGCAGAAGGCGCGGCTCTGCTGCTCATCGATCGCTCGTCATACGTCCATGAGCTGGCGGCGACGCTGGCGCAATCCGGCTGTCTGGTGCTGGCGCTGGAGGCGGATCTGGAAGCGTGGGAAAGTACCGAGCAGGCGTTTGCCGCCGGGGTCGCTCATTTTGGCCGTATCGACGTGCTGATCAACAACGTTGGGGGTACCATCTGGGCGCGCCCCTTTGCCGAATACCAGCCGGATCAGATTGAGAAAGAGATCCGTCGCTCGCTGTTCCCCACGCTATGGGGCTGCCGCGCGGCGCTGCCATGGATGCTGAAGCAGGGCAAAGGCAGCATCGTCAACATTTCGTCGGTGGCGACGGCGGGAGTGAATCGGGTGCCGTACTCGGCGGCGAAAGGCGGCGTTAACGCGCTGACCCGGTCGATTGCCATGGAGTACAGCGGTAGCAGTATTCGGATTAACGCCGTGGCCCCGGGCGGGACCGAGGCGCCGCCGCGCCTGACGCCGCGTAACGAAGAGCAGCCGAGCGAGCAGGAAAAGGCGTGGTATCAGCAGGTCGTCGATCAGACGGTGGCGAGCAGTCTGCTGCACCGGTACGGCACGCTGGCGGAACAGGCGAATGCGATCCTGTTTCTCGCCAGCGATGAGGCCAGCTATATCACCGGCGTGACGCTGCCGGTAGCCGGAGGCGATCTCGGCTAACGGCGGGTGGCGTACCAGCAGAGCAGAGAGCCGAGACATACCATCCCGGCCCCCTGCCAGAAGGACCACGACAGGGTCGCACTCAGCAGGATCGCCGCCAGCGCAGAGGAGAGCACCGGCGTGAAGTAGGAGGCCGCCGCCAGCAGGCTGACGTTGCCGTGCAGGATGCCAACGTTCCACGCCGCGTAGGCCAGCCCCAGCGCCACGGAGACCGTCATCAGCTTAATGACCACCGGCCAGCTAAACAGCATCGGCGGCTGGTCGCTGGCGAGAAATTTCAGCCATAGCGTCAGGGCGGTTAACAGGACGAACAGCGTAATGGCGTTTTTACCGCGGGCATATTTGGCCGTCACCGTGCAGTAGGCGGCCCAGATGAACGCCCCGACAAAGGCCAGCAGATAGCTAAGCGGGCTGGAAATGACGTTACTGATAATCTCATCGGGCTGTAGCCCATGCTCACCGCCCAACACCCAGCCAACGCCCAGCAGGGCGAGAATCAGGCCGGGGATCACCAGCCAGCTGCTTTTCTGGCCATTAAAGAGAATGGCGAATAAAATCGTCAGGCTGGGCCACAGGTAATTGACCATCCCCACCTCAATGGCCTGCTGGCGGCTGGCGGCATAGCCCAGCGACAGCGCGAGGCAGATTTCATAGCTGACAAACAGCACGCTGCCGGCCAGCAGATAGCAACGCGGGATCTGGCGCAGGTTGGGAAAGCCGACGGTAAAGATCAGCAGCAGGCCGCTAAGGCTGTAAATCATCGCCGCGCCGCCGACCGCTCCCAGTCCTTCGCTGACGCCGCGAATCAATCCGACCATCGTGCTCCATAAGATAATGGCGGCGAAGCCGATGGTCGTGGCTCTCTTTTTCTCCATGCTTTTCCTGATGGTTACGCAAATGCAGCCGGCATATATATCATCTTTTTATCGGTGAGGGGCGAAATTTTCCGCCGTTGCTAACCCTTAGGGATTAGCGAAAATGGCCAGGGCTGGCGATTAAGGGGGCGAAGGTTTTCCTCCTTGATTTGACGCAAATTTTCCCGGGATTTTGCTGTTAGTTTCCTCCGCGCGATGAATCAACATCCTGCATGGAGGAATGCAATGGACGTCAGCCGCAGAAAGTTCTTTAAGATCTGCGCAGGCGGTATGGCCGGAACTACCGCCGCCGCCCTGGGCTTTGCCCCTAAAATGGCGCTGGCTCAGGCACGCAATTTCAAATTGCTGCGTGCGAAAGAGATCCGCAACACCTGCACTTACTGCTCCGTGGGCTGCGGGCTATTAATGTATAGCCTCGGCGACGGTGCGAAAAACGCCAAAGAAGCGATCTACCATATCGAAGGGGACCCGGACCATCCGGTGAGCCGCGGCGCGCTGTGCCCGAAAGGGGCAGGCCTGCTGGACTATGTCCACAGCGAAAACCGTCTGCGTTATCCGCAATACCGCGCCCCGGGCTCGGATAAATGGCAGCGCATCTCCTGGGATGAAGCCTTTAACCGCATCGCCCGACTGATGAAAGCCGACCGCGACGCCAACTTTATTGAAAAGAATGAACAGGGCGTGACGGTTAACCGCTGGCTTTCCACCGGCATGCTGTGCGCCTCGGCGGCAAGCAATGAGACCGGCATGCTAACGCAAAAATTTGTGCGATCGCTGGGTATGCTGGCGGTAGACAACCAGGCGCGCGTCTGACACGGACCAACGGTAGCAAGTCTTGCTCCAACATTTGGTCGCGGTGCGATGACCAACCACTGGGTGGATATCAAAAACGCCAACGTCGTGGTGGTGATGGGCGGTAACGCCGCCGAAGCCCATCCGGTGGGTTTCCGCTGGGCGATGGAGGCGAAAAACAATAACGACGCCACGCTGATCGTCGTCGACCCGCGCTTTACGCGTACCGCGTCGGTGGCCGATATCTATGCGCCGATTCGTTCCGGTACCGACATTACCTTCCTGTCGGGCGTGCTGCTGTACCTGATCGAAAACAATAAGATCAATGCCGAGTACGTTAAGCATTACACCAATGCCAGCCTGCTGGTGCGGGATGATTTTGCCTTCGAAGAGGGGCTGTTCAGCGGCTACGATGCGGAAAAACGCCAGTACGATAAATCGTCCTGGAACTACCAGTTCGATGAAAACGGCTACGCCAAACGCGATGAAACGCTCACCCACCCGCGCTGCGTGTGGAATCTGCTGAAGCAGCACGTTTCCCGCTACACGCCGGAAGTGGTGGAGAATATCTGCGGTACGCCGAAAGCGGACTTCCTTAAAGTGTGCGACGTGCTGGCCTCAACCAGCGCCGCGGACCGCACCACCACCTTCCTGTATGCCCTGGGCTGGACGCAGCACACCGTCGGCGCGCAGAACATCCGTACCATGGCGATGATCCAGCTGCTGCTCGGCAATATGGGGATGGCCGGCGGCGGCGTCAACGCCCTGCGCGGCCACTCTAATATTCAGGGGCTGACCGATTTGGGCCTGCTGTCGACCAGTCTGCCGGGCTATTTGACGCTGCCATCGGACAAACAGACCGATCTGCAAAGCTACCTCAGCGCCAACACGCCGAAGGCGACCCTGCCCGAGCAGGTGAACTACTGGAGCAACTACCCGAAATTCTTCGTTAGCCTGATGAAATCCTTCTACGGCGAGGCGGCGCAAAAAGAGAACGACTGGGGCTTTGAGTGGTTACCGAAGTGGGACCAGGCTTACGACGTTATCAAATACTTCAACATGATGGATAACGGCAACGTCACCGGCTATATCTGCCAGGGCTTTAACCCGGTTGCCTCCTTCCCGGACAAAAACAAAGTGGTTCGCAGCCTCAGCAAGCTGAAATATATGGTGGTTATCGACCCGCTGGTGACCGAAACCTCGACCTTCTGGCAGAACCATGGCGAGTCTAATGATGTCGACCCGTCGGCGATTCAGACCGAAGTCTTCCGTCTGCCGTCGACCTGCTTTGCCGAAGAGGACGGTTCGATCGCCAACTCCGGCCGCTGGCTGCAGTGGCACTGGAAAGGTCAGGATGCCCCAGGTGAAGCGCGCAATGATGGCGAAATCCTTGCCGGGATTTACCATCGCCTGCGCGAACTGTACCGCACCGAAGGCGGGAAGGGCGCGGAACCCCTGCTGAAGATGAGCTGGCGCTACAAGCAGCCGGACCATCCGGAATCGGAAGAAGTGGCAAAAGAGAACAACGGCTACGCGCTGGCGGATCTCTACGATCAAAATAGCACTTTGCTGGCGAAAAAAGGCCAACTGCTCAATAGCTTCGCGCTGCTGCGCGATGACGGCAGCACCGCGTCGTCTTGCTGGATCTATACCGGCAGCTGGACCGAGCAGGGTAACCAGATGGCGAATCGTGATAACGCCGATCCTTCGGGCCTGGGCAATACGCTGGGATGGGCCTGGGCGTGGCCGCTCAATCGTCGGGTGCTGTACAACCGCGCTTCGGCCGATATCAACGGCAAGCCCTGGGATGCGAAGCGGATGCTGATCCAGTGGAACGGCAGCAAGTGGGTCGGGAATGATATTCCGGACTTCAATACCGCGCCGCCAGGGAGCAACACCGGGCCGTTTATCATGCAGCAGGAGGGGCTGGGTCGCCTGTTTGCGCTCGATAAACTGGCGGAAGGGCCGTTCCCGGAGCACTACGAGCCGATCGAAACCCCGCTTGGCACTAACCCGCTGCACCCGAAGGTGGTCTCCAGCCCGGTGGTGCGGTTGTATGAAGAGGACGCCATTCGCTTAGGTAAGAAGGATAAATTCCCGTATGTCGGGACCACCTATCGTCTGACCGAGCATTTCCACACCTGGACCAAGCATGCGTTGCTCAATTCCATCGCGCAGCCGGAACAGTTTGTCGAAATCAGCGAAGGGCTGGCGAAAAGCAAAGGTATCGCTAACGGCGATTGGGTGAAAGTCAGCAGCAGGCGCGGCTTCATTCGCGCGGTTGCCGTGGTGACTCGCCGACTGCGCACGCTGAACGTCAACGGCCAGCAGGTGGAGACCGTCGGGATCCCGCTGCACTGGGGTTTTGAAGGCGTGGCCCGCAAAGGCTACATCGCCAACACCCTGACGCCTAACGTTGGCGATTCCAACTCGCAAACGCCGGAATACAAGGCGTTCCTGGTCAACATCGAGAAAGCGTAAGGAGCGATTCAATGGCGATGGAAACCCAAGACATTATTAAACGCTCCGCGACCAACCCGATCACCCCCGCGCCGCGCGCGCGGGACTATAAAGCGGAAGTCGCCAAGCTTATCGATGTCTCCTCCTGCGTGGGCTGTAAAGCCTGCCAGGTGGCCTGTTCCGAGTGGAATGACATCCGCGATGACGTGGGGCACTGCGTCGGGGTGTACGACAACCCGGCGGATCTCAGCGCCAAATCCTGGACGGTAATGCGTTTTAGCGAGACCGAACAGAACGGCAAACTGGAGTGGCTTATCCGCAAGGATGGCTGTATGCACTGCGCAGAGCCGGGCTGCCTGAAGGCCTGCCCATCCGCCGGGGCGATTATTCAGTACGCCAACGGCATCGTCGATTTCCAGCAGGAAAACTGCATCGGCTGCGGCTACTGCATTGCGGGGTGTCCGTTTAACGTCCCGCGCCTCAATAAAGAGGATAACCGGGTCTATAAATGCACCCTGTGCGTGGATCGGGTCAGCGTCGGCCAGGAACCGGCCTGCGTGAAAACCTGTCCTACCGGCGCGATCCACTTCGGTACGAAGAAAGAGATGCTGGAGGTGGCCGAGGAGCGGGTGGCTAAGCTTAAAAAACGCGGTTATGCCAACGCCGGGATTTACAACCCGCCGGGCGTCGGCGGAACCCACGTGATGTACGTCCTGCATCATGCCGACCAGCCGGAGCTGTATCACAAGCTGCCGAAGGAACCGCAGATCGATACCAGTATCAGTCTGTGGAAGGGGGCGCTGAAACCGCTGGCGGCGGCGGGCTTTATCGCCACCTTCGCCGGGCTGATTTACCACTACATCGGTATCGGGCCGAACAAGGAAGTTGACGACGACGAGGAGAAGCATGATGAGTAAATCGAAGATGATTGTGCGCACAACGTTTATCGATCGCGCCTGTCACTGGATGGTGGTTATCTGTTTCTTCCTCGTGGCGCTGTCGGGAATATCGTTCTTCTTTCCGACGCTACAGTGGCTAACGGAAACCTTCGGCACGCCGCAGATGGGGCGTATTCTGCACCCGTTCTTTGGGGTGCTGATTTTTGTCGCGCTGATGTTTATGTTCGTGCGCTTTGTCCACCACAACATCCCTGATAAACAGGATATTCCGTGGCTGAAAGGCATCGTCGAGGTGCTGAAAGGCAACGAGCATAAGGTGGCGCGCGTCGGTAAGTATAACGCCGGGCAGAAGATGATGTTCTGGACCATCATGAGCATGATATTTGTGCTGCTGGTGACCGGGGTGATTATCTGGCGCCCATATTTTGCGGAATATTTCCCGATGCAGGTGATTCGCTATAGCCTGCTGATTCATGCGACGTCGGCCATCATTCTGATCCACGCCATCCTTATCCATATGTATATGGCGTTCTGGGTGAAGGGGTCGATTAAGGGAATGATCGAAGGCAAGGTGAGCCGCCGCTGGGCGAAGAAACACCACCCGCGCTGGTATCGCGATGTCGAACGCCTGGAAGCGATGAAAGAGAGTCGTGAAGGGATGAAGTAAGCCTTCACGGCGCGAAACCCGCTCCGGAGATGTCGGAGCGGGTTCCCGGCAGTCAGCAGTTCGTGATAAGTGTATCGATTGAATCGATAACGCCCTGGCGCGCATGACTCAGATTGCAGACGAAATCCTGTGGCGGGATCCGTTTATTATTTAAGTTACTGCTCATTGGCGTACAAAGTAAAAAGCTGTCAAATTCTATATTTATCCTTGGTACGGCATGCTGATGCCAGCGTGGTAACTGTTGTGGTCGCATTAAAGGAATAATGACTCTCGTGGCCAGGTCTGCATAATAATCATTCTGCACGATCATATAATATGGCAGGATTTTATTTGTCTGAGCAGAACAATTTCGATAAACATTGAATTATTCAAGCATCATAGCACCCTGAAAAATTCATCATCAGTAAGAGTGCCTCCTTTTGCAATAAATTCATTCATTGCGGCAATGAATTCCTTGTGCTGTCGCTGTTTATCTGCTTCTCGTAAATCCTTACCTGGCTGTTCTGACGCCTTCTGGACGGGTGCGTCAGTGGGTCTTTTACGTAGCGTATTACTTTTCATCATAGGCTCCTTGCGGTTGGTTCTGTGATTATTTACTTTACCCACTAAAAAATAAATACCAGCAGTAAGTTTAATATTTATTTTGCGAGACAGCTTCCAGAGGGAAGTAACAGCCTGAAATATTCATGGTTATAGTAATAAACCTGGCGCTGGCATTAACCAGCGCGACGGGAAATAATCAAAACTTCTCTGGAATGAAGCGGAAAGGAAAATTAGTCTGTTTCATTTTGCCAATTTTGCGCTTCGGCAGCGTCACAGGCTCCACCGGTAAAGCTTCATAGGGGATCTGCGACAGCAGATGGGTGATGATATTCAGACGCACGCGCTTTTTATCCTCTGAGCGGGCGACGAACCACGGCGCCCAGGCGGTATCGGTGGCGGCGAACATGGCGTCGCGGGCAGCGGTATATTCATCCCAGCGGTTGAAAGACTTAATGT
>NZ_JAGRQY010000338.1:0-650 GCF_018223905.1 Klebsiella sp. 28 | reverse complement strand
ACTCTATACCGTGAAAACAATCAAAATTTTATTACCACACCCAAAACCATATCAAGCTATCGAACAATTATGCTTGATAAAAAATGTATCGAACTCTTGAAAAGCTTTAAAATAAAGAAAATTGAACACTCTTTAAAATCAAACGCTTTCATATTGAATAAAGAGTTTTTATTCACAGATTCAAAAGGTGACTTCTTAAAACAGTGTAATTACAGAACGTATTTTACGACAATATGTACATTAGCAGATATTCCTAAATTATCCCCGCACGCGCTAAGACATTCGCATGCTGTGCATCTTTTAGAAAGTGGTTCTAATATAAAATTTGTTTCAGAACGCTTAGGCCATCACACAATCAATATGACCGCAAACGTTTATCTACATGTATCTAAAAAAATGGAAACAGATTCCATTTCAAGATACGAAAATTTTTTATAATTTTTTGTGGCAAATTTGTGGCAAGTAATTTAAAACATCGATACAAACCTTTATTTATAAAGGTTTTCAACGATTTACGCTATTCGGTTGATGAACCTTGGTTACAATTGCAACAGTTCACATTCTAATATGGAAAGTCAAAATAGTCAATGAAAGCCCTGTTTTACTTTGCACTTATTTGCAGGTTTCACCTCTCATGCATTGTTTCGTGC
>NZ_JAGRQY010000337.1:0-753 GCF_018223905.1 Klebsiella sp. 28 | reverse complement strand
AGGAGCCATGACCGCAGTAGGAGTGACCACCCCCGTGCGCCCAATTGTCCATTCAATATCTTCCACTACTGTTTCTGCTTCTTCTGGTGGAAATTTGTAGGCAATCGCCCAGCGAGGTGCTTTGACAGTGAAACCTAATTCATCTTGCAACGCAAATTCGTTCACTTTAATCACAATTCCATCGATTTCGTATGGCAAAGTGCTCCGCTTTTCATGGTATTCTTCAATGTAGGCCCAAACTTCATCAATTGACTGACATAATTGCCGTTCGGGATTGGTTCTAAAACCAATTGCAGAAAGCTCTTCTAATGCCTCAAACTGCGTCTTCGCTTTCATTGGTCCAAAGTCAGCAACTGTGTATAAAAACGTATTTAAGTTCCGTTTAGCCACAATTTTTGTATCTAGTTGGCGCAAGCTTCCCGCCGCTGCATTCCGAGGATTGGCAAAAATATCTTGGCCATTTTCTTCACGTTCTTCATTCAATGCGACAAAGGATTGTTTAGGCATGTAGCACTCGCCACGAACTTCCACTGAAATGGGCTCCGTTAAACGCATCGGTACAGAGCGAACCGTTCGTAAGTTCTCTGTAATGTTTTCACCAACCGTTCCATCGCCTCGTGTTGCTCCGCGTACAAACACCCCGTTTTCATAACGTAATGAAATTGCTAACCCATCAATTTTTAACTCACAACAGTAAGCAACGGGTTTACCAATCGCCTTACGAACACGTTCATCAAAAGCAAAAATGTCTTC
>NZ_JAGRQY010000336.1:0-539 GCF_018223905.1 Klebsiella sp. 28 | reverse complement strand
AATGGTTCCGTCAGTCGCTGAATAAGGAGAGTCCCTACCGCCAGTTCTATATCTGGCGCGATGGCGAACCGGACGCCCTGCCGAACAACTGGCGCTCTAAATTTGGCGGTAACGCCTGGCAGTGGCACGCCGACAGCGGGCAGTATTATCTGCACCTGTTCGCCATTGAGCAGGCGGATCTCAACTGGGAGAATCCGGCGGTGCGCGCCGAGCTGAAAAAGGTCTGCGAATTCTGGGCTGACCGCGGCGTCGACGGTCTGCGCCTCGACGTGGTCAACCTGATCTCAAAAGACCAGACCTTTCCCTGCGATCTGGACGGGGATGGCCGCCGCTTCTATACCGACGGCCCGCGGGTGCATGAGTTCCTGCAGGAGATGAGCCGCGATGTCTTCACCCCGCGTAACCTGATGACCGTTGGCGAGATGTCCTCCACCTCGCTGGAGCACTGCCAGCAGTACGCCGCGCTGGACGGCCGCGAGCTGTCGATGACCTTTAACTTCCACCATTTAAAGGTCGATTATCCCGGCGGAGAGAAATGG
>NZ_JAGRQY010000335.1:0-549 GCF_018223905.1 Klebsiella sp. 28 | reverse complement strand
AATCTATGTTAATCACCACTATATTCGAGTAGACACGCTCTCTGCAGCTAATCAAAAAATTATTCATGCACACCGAAAACTTGCTATAACTAAATTATGGGGAGACGGTTATATGGCATCAGCTGATGGTATTCGTTATACTACTCCACAACGTTCTCTATATTCTAAAAGCAACCCAAAATATTTTGGGCGTGGTCGAGGAATTACTTTTTATAATTTTATTTCTGATCAATATATAGGATTTCATGGTATGGTTGTTTCTGGTACACTCCGTGATTCATTGTACTTATTAGAAGGATTTCTTAATCAACCTAGCGAGCTAACTCCTAATCAGATAATGACAGATACAGCTGGTTATAGTGATATGATATTTGGGCTTTTTGCCTTATTAGGATTCCAATTTAGCCCGCGAATCGCAAATGATAAAGGAACAAAACTTTGGCGAATTGATTCTGATGCGGATTATCACGAACTTAATACACTATCACAAAATAAAATCAATTTAACACTTATTCAAACTTATTGGGAAGAAATCCTTCGGGTAGCAGG